>JAGDAG010000303.1 GCA_017959625.1 Abditibacteriota bacterium
CAGGCCGCCGTCACCTCCCAGCGCCCCTCGGCGATGCGCTTCTTGATGGGCTCCACAAGCTCGGGCCAGTATTCTTTGATATATTTATACACCGACACCTGGCTCTGGGCGAACACCCAGCCGGGATATTCCTCCATGAGCCTGAGCGCCGTGAGAAAGGTGTCGCGGCAGTCCGTAACGGTCTCCAGAGTGCTCCAGGTCCAGTTCATGTCTATGTGGGCGTGACCCAGCAGGTGAATGGTGTGCCTTTTGGCCGCCTCTCCCACGGGAGAGAGCATCTCTTCGGCCATTTTCACCCTTTGGGAAAGCTCTCCCTCCGCCGAGCCTTCCACATACGCGGCGGCCTCTTTCACAAGAGCCTTCCAGTCCGGTCTTCCGTATGCCTCCGCCAGCTTTTCGGCAAAGGCCGCTTCTGCCTTGAAGCGCTGTATCGGGGCGGCGATCCTTTGGGAAAGCAGGTCCAGCCCCTGAGTGACGTTTTTCATATATTCCTCATATTCCGCAGCGGTATTTGCCGGCCTGAGGCGCCAACGCCTGCCGGCTATATTTATTATATAGGTTTACGCGCCCCGGGTCAACGGGAAAAGGAGAAAAAACGCGCCGCCGGGAGGGCAAAAACGGCAATGGCTCAGGGCGTCATCTCTGCGCAAACGCTCGACAGCGCTCCTTATACGGCCCCCCCACGTGCCTTGCGCCTGTCGGCGTAAGGAAGGCGGCACGTGGTGCCCCCGAAGATCCCTCTGCCTCCTTCGCCTCGGCGCCAAGCGCCGGTCGTATTGCGAAGTCGGCGGGATGACGCAGGAGCGCTATTAAGCGTTTCCGCCGAAATGACCGGCAACAGCAAAGCCGCCCACGGCCTTTTGTTCGGCCCTCCCCATCAAAAATACCGTCCGCTCTTTGCCCGTGATGTGCTATAATAAAAACGTAAACACTTTGCTAAAAGGAGCAGACCGTTGAAAAACAAAACCGGCGCCGCCGCATTTCTCGTGATCCTTGCCGGCGTTTTCTGGGGCAGCATGGGCATATTCGTCCGGGCGCTGGGCAAATACGGCTTCAGCCCCGTCCAGATCGTTTGCATTCGCGTCACTCTGGCGGCCCTTTTATTCTGCGCCATACTGCCCGCCGGCCGCTCCGGAGCAAGGCCCGCCCTGCGGGACCTGCCTCTTTTTCTGGGGCTGGGCCTGGGGAGCATCCTGTTTTTCACCGTTTGCTATTTTTACTCAATTTCGGTGATGTCTCTATCCGCCGCGGCCATCCTTCTTTATACTTCTCCCGTGTGGATAATGCTCATGAGCGTGGCGTTTTTCCGCGAAAAAATAACCGCCGTCAACCTGATTTCGCTGGCCCTGGCCTTCGGGGGCTGCGCCCTGGTCTCCGGCTTCTCCGGAAAAGGCCTCACCGCGGCCGGCATACTTGCGGGGCTGGGCTCGGGCATAGGCTACGGCCTGTACAGCATTCTGGGCACAGTGGCCCTGCGCCGCTTTTCGCCTTACGCCGTGACTGCCGGCGCCTTCCTCACCGCTGCCGCCGGCTCATGGGTCATATGCCGTCCGGGGGAAATGCTTTCGAAGTTCGCTGCGGCCCCAAGCCTGCCGCAGCTTTTCGGCCTGTGCGTCCTCACAGCCATAGTCACGGCTGTTATTCCCTTTCTGTCATACACTCTGGGGCTTCGGAACCTTGAAGCAAGCAGGGCGGGGATCCTGGCCACCGTGGAACCTATGACGGCGGCTGTCGTGGGGATACTGGTTTTCTCGGAGCCGGTCACGGCTCTTTCCGCCCTGGGCATAGCGCTGATCCTTTCTGCCGTGGTGTTGCTGAATATGAAAAAAGGCTGACCGGGCCCCGGTTGCCGCAACGCTCCACGGCGTCATCTCGGCGCGGACGGCAATACGACGAATGCGTAAGCATTCAGGCCGTTTTTTTTCGCCGTCATCTCGTAGCCTTCG
>JAGDAG010000304.1 GCA_017959625.1 Abditibacteriota bacterium
AAATTTTTTAAACGGAGAAGATCACAATGGATAAAACCACAAAAAGCCAAATCATAAGCGAATTTGCCCAGAAGGAAGGAGACACCGGATCCCCCGACGTCCAGGTCGCTCTTCTGACCAATCGCATCAACACCCTTACGGAGCATCTGAAAACCCATCACAAGGACCATCATTAAAGAAGAGGCCTTCTGATGATGGTAGGCCACAGAAAGGGCCTGCTGAAATACCTCTACAAGAAAGACATCAATAAATACAGAGAGCTCATTGCCCGTCTGGGTATCAGAGACATCAAGAAATAAATAAGAAAAGGAAAAATTAATGCCCCTATTCAAGGTTGAAAAAGAAATTGCGGGTAAGCTGTATACTATCGAATCAGGCAAGCTGGCCAATCAGGCCAACGGAGCAGTTACCGTAAAATGCGAAGATACGGTGGTTTTTGCATCGGCATGTATGACGCCCGAGCCCAAAGAGGGAATGAACTTCTTCCCCCTGACGGTGGATTTTGAAGAACGTAAATATGCCGTGGGAAAGATCGCCGGCGGGTTCAACAAACGGGACGGCAAACCTTCGGAAAGAGCCATCCTGATCTCACGCCTTATCGACAGGCCCATGAGGCCCCTGTTCCCCGCAGGCATGCGCAACGACGTTCAGATAGTCGTTATGCCCCTTGCCGCCGAAGAAGCGAATCCTCTGGACGTCCTGTCCGTAACGGCAGCCTCTGCGGCTTGCGCCATATCGGACATCCCCTGGGGCGGCCCTCTGGGATGCGCCTGCGTCTGCCGGGTGAACGGCGAATTCATCGCCAACCCCTCCCGCTCTCAGCTGGAAGAATCCGACATGGAGCTGTTCATTGCCGGACGCGGCGGAAAGCTTTTGGAAATAGAGCTTGAAGCAAAGGAAGTGTCGGAAGAAGATCTGGAAAAAGCCCTTCTCCTGGCCCATGAGGTATGCGACAGCTTTGTGGAGCTGCAAAACGAGCTCATAGCCCTGTGCGGAAAGCCCAAGGCGGACATACCGATTCTTGAGCCCGACCCCGAGCTTTGCGAAGAGATAGGCCAAAAGGTCAACGACACCATAGCCAACGCCATCCGCAACCCCGAAGCCGCGGGCAAGGAAAGCGCGATATTCGATCTCCGCGACCAGCTGCAGAAGCAGCTTGCCGAGGAATACGAGGAAAGAGCCGAAGAGATCCCCGACATACTGGAAAAGCTCATCAAGAAGCAGGTCCGCCATATGGTCATCGACGAAGGAAAACGCGCCGACGGCCGCAGGCTGGACGAGATACGCCCCCTGAGCTGCGAGGTGGGAGTCCTTCCCCGCGTCCACGGGAACGGCCTTTTTTCCAGAGGCCAGACCCAGGTGATGACTACCCTCACCATAGGCTCGCTGGACGACACGCAGCTTATCGACAATCTGGAAGAAGATTACGAAAAACACTTCCTGCATTATTACAACTTCCCTCCCTATTCGGTGGGCGAAGTCCGGCCTATGAGAGGCGCAGGAAGAAGAGAGATAGGCCACGGCGCCCTGGCGGAAAAGGCCCTGAGGCCGGTGCTTCCCTCCAAGGAAGATTTTCCCTATACCATGATACTGGTGTCGGACACCTTTGAGTCCAACGGTTCCACTTCCATGGCGTCCACCTGCGGCTCCACTCTTGCCCTTATGGACGGCGGTATCAAGATAAAGGCTCCCGTAGCCGGCATCTCCATCGGCCTCATGAGCGACGACGAACACGAGGTGATACTCACAGATATTCAGGGTCTGGAAGACTTCACCGGCGATATGGATTTCAAGGTTGCGGGAACCCGGGAAGGCATCACCGCCATCCAGGTGGACACCAAGACCCACGGCCTTTCGCGCAACGCTGTTTCGCAGGCCCTTATCGCCGCAAAGAAAGCGCGGCTCCAGATACTGGACCTTATTGAAAGCGTGATCCCCGAGCCCAGAGCGGAAATGTCTCCCTATGCTCCCAGAGTGTACAGCCTTACCATCGATCCCGAAAAGATCGGCGAGCTTATCGGCCCCGGCGGCAAGGTCATAAAGAAGATCCAGGCCGATACCGGCGCCAAGATATCCGTGGAGGACGACGGAACGGTTTACGTGGCGTCCAACGACGCCGTGGCGGCCGACCAGGCTATCAGCACCATCAAGGCCATCACTCTGGTCCCCGAGCCGGGCATGCTTTTCGAAGGCCCGGTGGTCCGCATCGAAGCCTTCGGCGCCTTTGTGGAGATCGCTCCCGGAAAAGACGGCCTGTGCCATATTTCCGAGCTCACTCCCGAACGCCTGGCAAAGACCGAGGACTACTGCAAACTGGTCGACGTCCTGAAGGTAAGGGTCAAGGAGATCATCGACGACGGAAAGATCCGCCTCACCCACAAGGAGTTCTGCGACAGATCAAAGATCAAGGCTTCCGCGCCTTCCGGCGGCAGATCCGACAATCCGCGGAAAAGGCACAAGAACGAAGACGATTTCAAGATCACCTTCAGAAACAAGAAATAAGAAAAAGGCTCAAAAGAGCCTTTTTTCTTTAGCTGCGGCAAATGAAAGATATAAGAATAGAAGAAGATTTTTCGTATAAATACGATCAGGATGCAACGGGAGTTTTTCTTGTGTCCTCCAATATCGAGATAATAAGGGATTTCAGGAAGGGCGGCTTCAGGCACGCGCTCTTTGATTTTGACGGCACCGTGTCCCTCATCAGGGAAGGCTGGCAGTCGGTGATGAAAGGGCTGATGCTGGAGGTCCTTTCCTCCACCCCGGAAGGAAAGGACGAAGAAGATCTGGAAGGTTTTATCGACGACTTCATCGGCGCTACCACCGGCAAGCAGACCATTTATCAGATGATCGGCCTGACGGAAGAAACCAAAAAACGGGGCGGCTCGCCTCTCGAGCCTTCGGAATACAAGGCCGAATATACCAAAAGGCTTATGGAAAAGATCGCCTCCCGGCGCGAGGACCTCAGGTGCGGACGGGCAAAGCCCGCCGATTATCTCGTTCCCGGCGCGGAAGAATTTATCAAAACCCTGCATGAGCGCGGCGTCGCCCTTTACCTTGCCAGCGGGACCGACCAGAAATACGTAGAAGAAGAAAGCGCCCTTACGGGAGTGAGCCCTTATTTTGAAGGGAATATCTTCGGAGCCAGGGACGACTACAAAAGCTTTTCGAAGGCTATGGTGATCCACGGCATACTTGAGAAAAACCGTCTGCAGGGCAGCAGCCTTGTTGGCTTCGGAGACGGATTCGTGGAGATAGACAACACAAAAACCGCGGGAGGGACCGCAGTGGGCGTCGCCACCAACGAAAAGGACCCCGTCTGCGTGGACGAAGGAAAACGAAAGCGCCTTTTGGCTGTGGGAGCGGACGTCATCATCCCCAACTTCACCTGCGGCAGGCTGCTGGCCG
This sequence comes from Abditibacteriota bacterium, assembly GCA_017959625.1. GTDB lineage: Bacteria > Armatimonadota > UBA5829 > UBA5829 > UBA5829 > RGIG7931. The sequence continues at coordinate 3,406 of JAGDAG010000304.1, forward strand.
ATCTTCTTACGGGAGGGGATAAATGAAGTTATTTGACAGAGACCAAACGGAGATGTTTCCTCTTTCCCAAAGAAAAAACGACCTGGACATCCGTGACGTCGCTCTGGACCCCTTATGGCAGCCGGAGCTTCCCGCCGGAGAAGCAGAGCAGATCGGGCGCCTTGCCCGGGCCCTGAAGGCAGCCCGGAAAGCGGGCAAAAGCCGTATGCTCATTTACGGCGCGCATCTCATCAAGAACGGCTGCGGCCCCATAGTGATCAGGCTGATAGAAGAAGGCTGGATCACTCACGCAGCCACCAACGGAGCGGGTTCCATACACGACTGGGAATTTGCATACATGGGCAAAAGCTCGGAAAACGTGAGGGAAAACGTGGCAGAAGGCAAATTCGGCACCTGGGACGAGACCGGAAGGTTCATCAATCTGGCCGTAACAGCCGGAGCGGCGGAGGGGCTGGGCTACGGAGAATCCGTGGGCCGCATGATAAGCCTGGACGGCATCAGCATCCCCGGCGAAGACATCCTTCTCAGGCTGGTAAACAAGGGCCTTAAGGGAGGCGACGCCGGGGCCGCGGCCGCCGCCATGGATCTGCTGGATACCATGCGGCAGCGCCGTATACCCGAAGGCTTTCTGCCGGTCAGGCACGCCTGCAAACAGTATTCGGTGCAGCGGGCGGCCTGGGAAAACGGCGTGCCCTTCACCGTGCATCCCGGCATTGGCTACGACATCATATATACCCACCCCATTAACAATACAGCCGCCATCGGCAGGGCCGCCGGACGGGATTTTCTGGGCTTTGCAGAGTCTGTCTCCGGGCTTTCGGAGGGGGGAGTGGCCATGTCCGTGGGCTGCGCCATAATGTCCCCCATGGTTTTTGAAAAAAGCATGTCCATAGCCAACAACCGGGCTATACGCCGGGGCAAGGGCCGCATCCGCGATTTTGATATCGCCGTGGTGGATATCGGGAACGGCGGCGGCTGGGACTGGAGCGCCGGCGAGCCTCCCAAGGACAACCCCGCCTATTATCTGAGGTTCTGCAAATCCTTTTAACGTATGGGCGGCAGCCTGGAATATATCTGCAT
>JAGDAG010000305.1 GCA_017959625.1 Abditibacteriota bacterium
AAATGAAGTGGATACCCGCGTTTGCCTGGTATGCAGGAAACGAAGTGGTCACCCTTGTAAGCGTAAAATAACGGGATAATAAAAATATACGCGCAGGTCTGCCCGGAGGCAGACCTGCTTTTTTTGCGCCTCTATGCAGCCAAAGACCGGCGACCGTTTCCGTTTTTCCGCAGGCTGTCCGGACGCCGCGCTTTACGTTTGTATGCTGCCTGCGGGCCCGTATTCCAGACCGATCTCTTTGCGCCACATATCCAGGGTCTCCATGTTGCCCAGGGTGTCCTCCGGGCTCATGGCAGGCCAGGGCGCCGACTGCTGCGCCACGTAGTCTATTTCGTAGGAATATAGGTTTTTTCCGCCGGCTTCAAAGCGCAGTTCGCCGGGGTCCCTGCCGGTTATTATTATCCTGCCGGCGCCTCCCCAGGGGTTTTCCACCAGCATGCTGCCTTCGGTCCCGCATACCAGAGCGTCGTTGGGAAGCTGTGTTTTTATGGCGCAGCTCATCACCGCCTGCAGGCCGTTCTCAAAGCTCATGGCTGCCGAAGATATATAGTCTGCTCCCGTCTCTCCCAGGTATCCCGTGGCCCTGAGGCTCACAGGGTCTGCAAACGGCCTGCCTTGGGCGCAGCCGGCAAAAAGCCGCGCAAGGGAGGCGTTGTAGCAGCCTACGTCCAGTATCCCGCCGCCTCCCACCTTTTTGTCCATTACTCTGTGGCCGTTCCCGCCGGGGCAGTCGAAGCCGAATGAGGTGCGGATAAAATGCACTTCCCCCAGCCGTCCGGAGGTTATCACGTCGCAGGCTGCCCGTGTCTGAGGGTGGCACCGGTACATAAAGGCTTCAAGAAAAAACACCCCGTTTTTTCTGCAGGCCGCTATCACTTCTTCCGTTTCCTTTTTGTTCATGAAGGCGGGCTTTTCCACCAGAATGTGCTTTCCTTGCGCCGCGGCCATAAGAGCCGCTTCCCTGTGCCACGGGTGCAGGTTGCAGACGTATACTCCGTCTATCTCCGGGTCCTCCATCAGCTCTCTGTAAGACCCGTAGGCTTTGGGTATGCCGTATTTGTCCGCAAAGGCCCGGGCTCTTTTAAGGTCTCTTGCCGCGACAGCGGCGGCCCTGCTGTTTTGCGAAGTTTTTATGCCGTTCATAAAGCTTGCGGCGATGCTTGCCGCCGATACTATTCCCCAGTTGAACACTGTCTGCCTCCGTTTAAAATCGAAATAAGTCTTTGTTTATAGCAAGCCTTTTCAGGGCTTCAAAAGCGGGACGGGGGCTGCCGTCGGAACGCATGATGCCGTAGGTGTAGTCCTCCGGATCGCCTCCCAGCTCTTCCACCGCTTCCTTTCCGCCTTCCGAGGCGGCAAGATACTGAAAAATGAAGCATTTGTCGTAAAGGGCCGTTTCTTTGTTCAGCCGGGCAAGCTCCGTGAGATAATCCGCCTGTATGTCGTCAAAGGACGAAAGCGACTCCGGCTTGCCCCAGGCCGCCACGTAGGATCCCGCCTCGGTGCCGAATTCCGTGTTCCACACGGGCTTTGTCCCGTCGCCGAAGGCGTCCATCACCCTTTTTGCTTCCAGTCCTCTGTTCACAAAGCTCCAGGCAAGGGGCATGCCGTAGGTGTGGATGTTCATGATGTCAAAATAGCCTCTTCCCCCTGCCTTATATACGCCCCGCATGAAGTCCGTGATGCTGCCGGCGACGCCTCCCATCACCACGATAGCGCGGGGGTTCGCCTTTTTGACGGCGGGATAGGCGGTTTTCAGCATTTCCGCATAATAGCGTCCCCGGGCTTCCTGAGGTATGCGGCTGTCTTTGGCGCCGAACAGATCGGTAAAATCGGAATCCATCTCATTCCATAATTCCCAGTATCTGCATTCCTTCCAGCGGGAGGCGCACATCGCCGCAAAGTCCGCAAAATCCCTGTAGGCAGTCCCTCTGCCCCTGAAGGAGACGAAGGGAGGGTTGCCGTGGATCACGGGGGCGGGGACCATGCCGTTTTTCAGAAGCACGCCGAATATCCTGTCGTAATGCTCCAGCGCTTCGGGGGAATACTTGTTTTTTTCCGGTTCTACGTCGTTCCAGTAAATAGTGAAACGTACGCACCTGATCCCCAGCTCTTTCAGATCGTCAACGGCTTTTTGGTCCGGCAGATGGACTCCAATGCAAAGCTCGGGAGACGGCTTCTTTGACAATACGTCGCCCCTGTAGTTCGTAAAGGAATAAAGAGACGGCGCTTCCCTCTGTTTCAGGTATTCCATGTTTTTTTCGTATTCCTCCGCCACCTTTATCCATTCCTGGGCGGACAGGGGAAGAGCAAAAAACAGAAGCATTATCGCCGCTATCAGTTTGTTCATTTGACAAATCCTCCGTATATGCAGTACAATATAAGTGCAGCCAACGCTGTATCCTGCAGGTGTCGGGGAAAACCCCGCAAAAGGGAAGACGGTAAAAGCCGTCACGGGCCCGCCGCTGTGATCGGGGACAAAGCCTTCATTAGCCCACTGGCGCTTTTGCCGGGAAGGGGAGGGCAGCGGATGAACCGAAAGTCAGAAGACCTGCCTGCCGGATAGATGTTGCATCTTCTATGGCAAAGATGAGACGGGAGATAAGAAAAGCTCTTTATGCTTTTTATGTCTTTGACAAAGCGACATCGCCGGCCGCCCTCCAAGGCCGGTTTAGGATTTTCCGGAGCGCAGCGCCAACTGCGCTCCTGTTTTTTTTATTCCTCGTAAGCCTCCAGCTCCAGTATCCTGGGGCCGTTCTTGACGTCGGGCTGGATGAACTCTGCCCGAAAGAAGCCGGCCGTTACGGGCTGAGGGAACTCAAACTCGTATTTTTCCCGTTGTCCCGGAGGGGTGGTGTCCTCGCTGACGATCTCCTTTAAGGAGTCCCGGGAGTCTCCCGCCAGGAGTCTGAAGCGCTTGACGGACCTGTTGTCGGAACCCGAATCGCTTCTGAGGCGCAGCACCACTCTCTTGACGGCGGCCGGTTTTTTGGTCCGGAACTCCACGTAGTGCGCGTAGCCGTCTGCGGCGTCCTCAAAAAGCGCCGCCGAAGTCTCCACCTCTCCGTTGAGGCCGCCGAAGAGGTCGGTGATATCCGAGCGCCGGTTCATAGCGGAATGCTCCGTGATCTCTATATTGGACAGCTTGAAGAGGTTCACGTGGGTATAGCGGCATTTTTCGCCGTTCTCATAATAGTATTTTATGAGGGCAAAGAATTCGTGGGGCCCCAGGAAGACTGCGTCGGGATTGTGTTTCTTCACCTTGTTCACGTATTCCAGCTGCTTCTCGGGCTTCCATTGGATATTCCGCAGATACAAAAACGACAATTCGCCCTGCTGATATTCGGCTATCCTCTCTGCGTCGTCGAACTTGTTGCCGTCTCCCATGGTCTTGTAGGGCATGGCGTGCTTCCAGACCCCCGCCCCCGAGGGCAGCTTCTGGCCGCCTATGCCGTCGGGGGAAAAGGCCGCGTAGGCGTCGAATATTTCGTCGGTCATTTTAGGAGCGTGGCCGTCTATGATAAAGCCTGTGACGGACAGATCGAACCGGCTGTACCACTTTTTGCAGTGTTTCAGCCATTTTTCCGTTCCGTCCGGAAGCAGGGAATACTTCCTCGGCTCGGCCAGGGAGCCCGGGTTGATATATCCGGCTCCCGAATCCCCGGCTACGAAGCTGTCGTACTGTGTGGCGTTGCGCCTCATATAATCCATGCCGAAGGCAAAACGCCGGGCCAGGGTGGGGTTCACTGCCCAGCCCAGGGGGATCCAGCCTCTCTTTGGGTCGTCCCACATGGAGGGCAGCTTCTGGTAGAGCCAGGCGGAGGAATCGTAATCCCCTACGTAAAGGCAAATGTAATTGGCGGCCCTGACGTATCCGTCCTTGTCTATGAGGCCCATGCTCCTGAGCTCCCTGACCCCGGCTTTGGGCTGAGGATATTTCTTTTTCAGGGGATATTTGGAAAACACCGAGGCGTTGGCCATATCGGAGGAGCCCAGGGCGTCGGCGTCCATATAGCAGTTGTAGTTGCTGAGCAGCTCGGCGTGGTGCCATTCCGTTTCCACCGCGCCGTGAGAGCCCCCCGCAAGGCGGGATTCGGTGTATTTCAGGTTCCAGGGGGTAAAGCCGGATATCTGCACCATTTCCCCCTTTGACCGGCGGTACTGGGAAAGAAGTATCTCCTTAAAGGTCCCGAAGTCCGCTCCCAGAGGCTGGTCCGGGTCGTCCACGGGAGTCTCGTCGTCCCATACGCTCAGGTCAAAAACAAAGCCCCTGCCGGCTATCTGAAAGTCCAGGTTCACCAGGGTGGAATTGCTCAGGGACCTGGCATCGGGGGCTTTGATGAAATAGTAGTCTATATAATAGCCCATATCCGTTTTGGAGCAGCGGCCCTTGTCCAGATAGTTCTCCTTGGCCCAGATATATGCGTCGCATTTGGCGGAGCCGGTGGAATCCCGGTCCGTGCCGGGTATTTTGCCCTTGCCCGTAAACATGGAGGCGCCGTCTTCGCAGAGGAGCCATTTTACCGGCTTCAGCAGTCCGGAGCCTTTGACAAGACGGGAATACAGGGAGTCCGGCGACGTGTCATAACGCACCGGCAGCAGATCTTCGGCGCCCGCCACGGTGGCGGCCACGCAGCTGGTGGCGGGAACGTTGGGGTCGTAGATCACAGCCCCTTTATAACAGTCTTTGTGGCGCAGCAGGAGTTCCTCGAGCCCGCTTATGGTGTTGAGGGCCGTTTTTTCCATCCAGGAGCCCTTTTCCGTCATTTTGTCCAGCCAGTACGTATCGGCGTCCATCCATATAACGTAAAGCGAAGGCGCTTTTCTGTTGGCAAGCCCCTGCAGGGCGCTTACGAGAAAAACTTCGTCCCAGCCTTTCTGCAGCGTTTTTTGAGTTCCGTCAAGAGCCTTGCGGGTGTGGGTCAGATCGTAAACGTCCATGCTTTCCGGCGCCCCGAAAACGGCGCCGGAGACAGCAAGGGCGATGATAATAAGCAATGATCTAAGTTTCATGGTCTAAAAGCTCTCTTGGCCGTTCTCGTAATACTGCTTCATGATCCTGTAGAAGGAATAGGGTTCCATAACAATGGCGTTGTTTCCCATGGCCCGTATGAATTCCAGATAAAAGTCCCGCTGTTCTTCGGGCTTCCAGAGGATATTTCTCAGAAGAACGAAGTTGACCTTGTTTTTGTCCAGGCCGCCGACAATGTCGGACATCCTGGTGGATTTTTCCAGAGCGCCCATTGACTTGTAGGGCATTTTGTGCTTCCAGACCCCTTCGCCGGAGGGCAGCTTCTGTCCTCCTATGCCGTCGGGGGCTATTTCCGCATAAACGTCAAAAAGCTCGTCCGTCATCTTTGGCGCGAAGCCGTCTATCACAAAGCCCACGCAGCTTATGTCAAATATATCGAACCATTTCTTGTTGTGTTCTTTCCATTTCGCCACTCCCGAGGGGAGCCCGGAGAATTTGCGGGGTTCCGCAAGAGAACCAGGGTTCAGATATCCCGCTCCGTTGTCTCCCGCCACAAAGGTATCGTTCTCCGTGGCCGTTTTTCTGAAGTAATCCATGCCGAAGGCAAAGCGCTGGCTGAGGGTGGGGTTGATAGCCCAGCCGAGAGGCACCTGTCCGCGGACCGGGTCTTCCCAGATATCCGGCATACACTGATAAAGCCAGGAGGCGGAATCGTAATCCCCTACGTATATACACAGATAAGTGGCCTTTTTCACCCGTCCCTGCCCGTCGATATAGCCCAGCCTTTTCAGGTCGTCAAGAGTGTTCTTGTGCTGGGGGTATTTCTTCTCCAGGGGGAACTGGCTGAATACCGAGGCGTTGGTCATATCCGAGGCGCCTATGGCGTCGGCGTCCATGTAACAGTTGTAGTTGGAAAGCAGTTCCGCATGGCGCCATTCGGTCTCCACGTCCCCGTGCTGGCCCATGGCCCCGGCGGTTTTGGTGTATTTCATGTTCCAGGGGGTAAACCCGGATATCTGCACCATTTCGCCCTTGGACTGGGTGTATTGCGACTGCAGGATCTCCTTGAAGGTCTCCATATCCAGCCCCTTCTTCTGTCCGGGGTCGTCGATGACCGCTTCGTCGTCCCACGGGCCCAGGTCGAATACGAAGGCCTTGTGCATTATCTGGAAATCCTGGTTCACAAGGGTGGCAAGATTCAGGCTTTTGGGATCGTTGTGCAGGGCAAAATAATAGTCTATATAATAGCCCATGTACTGCTTGGAGCAGAGCCCCTTGTCCAGATAATTGATCTTGGCCCAGATGTAGGCGTCGCATTTGGCGGAGCCGGTGGAATCCCGGTCCGTGCCGGGTATCTTGCCCTTGCCGGTAAACATGGAGGTCCCGTCCTCGTTCAGGAGCCACTTCTTGACCTTCATTTTCGGCCCCTTGGGGTTGAGGACCATTCTGTAATACAGGGAGCCCGGTTCCGGATCGTAACGGATAGGGGCGAGGTCCTCAACGCCGGCAATGGTGGAGGCTATGCAGCTGGTGGCCGGGACCTTGGGGTCATAGACCACCGCTCCCATGAAAACGGAGCCGTATTTGCGGTAGAGCTCCGCGAAACCCGTTATATCGGTAAAGCGGGTATGCTCCAGCCAGGCTTCATGCCCTCTCATCTTTGCCAGCCAGAACTTGTCCGTTTTGCCTCTGTCGCCCTTGTAGATGTAATACAGCTTGGGGGTCTCCCTGTTGGCGATGCCCTGAAGGGCCACCAGAAAATGCATCTCGTCCCACGATTTTATAAGCTCATCCCTGGAGCCGTCCAGAGCGTCGGAAAGATAGGTGAGGTCAAAGGTATCCATTTTTGCGGGAGCAGCCCAGGCTGCGGCGGCAAAACAGACCACCGCCAGCAAGATCACAAGTTTTTTCATTCCTTTTCTCCTTTGCAGTAATATTTCATAAGCCTGAAAAAGCCGTGGGGCTCGAGGAATACCACGTCGCCTTTCATTTCTTCGGTCATATTTTCCATATATTCCTTCTGGGTGCCGGGCATCCACAGTATGTTGCGGAGCATGGTGAAATTCACCTCGCCGCTCTTCAGGTTTTTGCAGACTTCCCTGTATTTGGCGGGATCGCCGCCGTCCTCCATGACTATATAGGGCAGCTTGTTGTAAACGCCCCAGCGGGAAGGCAGCTGCTGTCCTCCTATGCCGTCCGGGGATATCTCTCCGTAAAGCTCCAGAAGCTCGTCCGTCATGGCAGGGGCAAAGCCGTCTATTACAAAACCCGTGCAGCTCAGATCGAATAAATCGAACCATTTTTTGTTATGCTCCCTCCATTTTTCCACGCCGGAAGGAAGCCCGGAAAAGCGCCGGGGCTCGGAAAGGGCGCCGGGATTGAGATAGCCCGCGCCGTTGTCGCCGGCCACGAAGGTGTCGTTTTCCGTTGCCGTTTTCCGGAAGTAGTCCATGCCGAAAGCAAAGCGCTGGGCAAGGGTGGGGTTTATGGCCCAGCCTAAAGGTACCGAGCCCCGTTCCGGGCTTTCCCAGATCTCCGGCATCCTCTGATAGAGCCAGGCGGCGGAATCATAATCCCCCACGTATATACACACGTAATTGGTCTTTTTCACTTTCCCTTTTTCGTCTATGAGCCCCGCCTGCTTCAGATCGTCAAGATCTGTTTTGCGGGTCTCGTATCGGGGCCGGAGAGGGCATTGGCAGAAAACGGAAGCGTTGGTCATGTCCGAACTTCCGATGGCGTCCGCGTCCATATAACAGTTGTAGTTGCTGAGCAGCTCCGCATGGCGCCATTCGGTATCCACGTCTCCGTGCTGTCCCATGGCTCCGGCGGTTTTGGTGTATTTCATGTTCCAGGGAGTGAAGCCCGATATCTGCACCATATTCCCTCCCGATTGCAGATATTGGGAAAGCAGCAGTTCCCTGAAGGTTTTCAGGTCGAGCCCCTTTTCCTGTTCCGGGTCGTCGATGACCGTTTCGTCTTCCCAGACCCCCAGGTCGAACACAAAGCCTTTATGCATCACCTGAAAGTCGATGTTTGTCAGGGTCGCCAGATTCAGGGACGCCGGGTTTGTAAGGGAGGTAAAGGCAAAATCGATATAATAGCCCATGAATTCCTTTGAGCAGAGCCCTTTGTCCAGGTATTTCATTTTTGCCCATATATATGCGTCGCATTTTGCCGAACCTGTGGAAGGCCGGCAGGTGCCGGGTATAACGCCCTTTCCCGTAAACATGGGGGAACCGTCGGCGTTGATCAGCCTTTTTTTGATATTCAGCTTTTTTGTTATAAAGGAATAAAGAGAGTCCGGTCCCGGATCGTATCTGACCGGGGCAAGGTTTTCCACTCCGGCGACGGTGGTAGCGACACAGCTGGTGGCGGGAACGTTGCCGTCGTAAAGCACTATCCCGTCGAACACGCTGATGAATTCTTCCAGAAGCGAATCGAAGGACTTGATGTAAGCGATGGGCTCCTTTTCCAGAAACGCTCCCTTTTCCGTCATTTTATCCAGCCAGAACCTGTCAAGAGAGCCGTCTTTGCCTTTGTAGATATAATACAGCTGGGTGCCGTTCCTGTTGGCAAGCCCCTGGAGCACGCTCAGCAGGTGCAGCCTGTCCCAGGCTTTTATCAGGGCCTCTCTCGAGCCGTCAAGTCCTTTTTCAAGTCCGGTGATGTCATATACTTTCATTTCAGATTTCCTTTGATCATCTCTATTTCTTTTTCCAAAAGCTCTATCCCCTCCAGCGCGCTGGCCGGATCGCATTTTGTGTTTTTTCTTTCGCCTTTTATAACGGAAACAAAGTATTCCAGTTCTTTTTCGTATGCGTCCCGTTTTTCGATCTGCGGGACGATCTCGGTCCTGTCGGGAAGGATGATGCGGAGAGACGGCGAAGCGCCTTCCCTGTATAATACGGTGGCGTTTTCGAAATATGCTTCATAGGACATATCAAATGGGGCGTAGGAATTCCAGCTGGCCCTTATGGACGCCGAGGCGTGTTCGTATTGCAGCACCAGGTTCGCTTCGTCGATGCCTCCCGTTTTGCCGTAGGCGCCGGAGGCGCCGAACCAGACCGGTTCCCCCAGCAGCCACCGCGCCCAGTCCACGTCGTGGATGTGCAGATCTGTGGCCGCTCCCCCCGAGAGCTCGGAGTCCATGAACCAGTCGGCCCAGGTCGGGTATCTGCTGATGCGCCTCATGATAAGAGAGGTCATTCTGCCGTAGGTCCCGTTTTCCATGAGCGTCTGCAGATATTCGTATTCCGTCCAGAAGCGTATGCATTGTCCGGTCATAAGGTTTTTGCCGGTCCGTTTTGCGGCGTCTGTCATGTTCCTGCAGGCCCCGGAGGTAAGGCTCATGGGCTTTTCGCAAAAAACGTTTGCTCCCGCTTCAAGCCCCATTACCGTGAATTTTTCGTGGAGATACGTTGGAGCTATCACCATCAGGAGATCAAGGTTTTCCTTTTCCAGCATATCCCCGCAGTCCGTATAAGTCCTCGCCCCTCCGATATCGAAACCGTTTTTGCGCGCCTTGACGGCAAACTGCGATTCCCGTATATCGCACACGCATACAAGGTCGATATCCGGATTTTTGGCGGCATTGTCTGCATGCATATGTCCCAGACTGCCGTAACCCACGATTCCCGTTTTTAACATATTGGCTCCTTGAAAACATTCGTTATCATTATTATAGCATATTTATGTATTTGCGCGCTATTTGTGCTATAATATATGTATAGAAAAATCATAAATCAGGAGTCGTATATGAAGGCAGGCGTCAGCTCTTACAGTTTTGGGCCGTATTTCGGCAGATTGTCGAAACCCGAGCTTGCGGCAAAGGCCGCGGAGATCGGTTTTGAAGCGATAGAATTTGCCGGTTTGGGTATCGGAGGCGATAAACAGAGGCTTATGGATGAAGCCGCCGAGTGGAAGGAAGTGTGCGCCTCGGCCGGGCTGGAGATATCGGCCTACTGCATCGGAGCCGATTTTCTGAATCCCAGGGGCGGCTCTCTTGCGGGAGAGATAAAAGCCCTGAGCGATGAGCTGGATATAGCGGAGGCCCTGGGCGTAAGCAAAATGCGCCACGACATCACGGGCGGGGCGGGGGACCTGTCCCTTATGAACTTTTTCCGGGTGCTGCCCGTGCTGACGGAGGGCATACGGGAGGTCACCGCATACGGGAAAAGCCTGGGGATAAAAACCATGTTTGAGAACCACGGCTTCTTCATGCAGAATTCCGAAAGGTGCCGCGCCCTTATCGAAGAGGTGGCTTCCGATAACTTCGGCGCCCTCATCGACATAGGCAACTTCATCTGCGCCGACGACAATAACGCGGTGGCGGTAAAGAGGATGCTTCCCTACGTTTTTCACGTGCACGCCAAGGACTTTTACGTAAAGCCCTTTTACGAAGACGGGAGCTATGAAGGCTGGTTCTCCTCCTGCAACGGCACCCACATCTGCGGAGCCGTGCTGGGCGAAGGGGATATTCCAGTCCGCGCCATCTTTGACCTTATAAAGGCTTCCGGCTACAACGGGACCGTATCCCTGGAATACGAAGGCCTGGAAGACCATATAGAGGGGATAACCAGAGGCTGCAGAAATCTGAAGAAGCTTCTCGGGTAGCGCTTGATGAACGTTATTTTACTGCTGGTCTGTCTGCTGATGGGCGGCGTCTATTTCAGCAGCCTGAAGCCTGTAGAGGAC
>JAGDAG010000306.1 GCA_017959625.1 Abditibacteriota bacterium
CGGAAGCTCCTGCTGCACAAGGCGCAGCTGGCAAGGCTGCGGAAAAGCACTCAGGAAAAGGGCTTTGCGGTGGTGCCACTGAAGATCTATTTCAAGCGCACCTACGCCAAGCTGCTCATAGGCATAGGACAGGGCAAAAAGCTTTGGGACAAGCGGGAGGCCCTGGCTCAGAAGGACGCCGCAAGACAGATGGACCGCGCCCTGAAAGAAAGACACGGATAACAAGGAGAAAATCATGATACGAGTCGGCATAATCGGCGCCGCCGGCTATGCGGGGGCCGAGCTTATAAGATACCTGGCGATACACCCCGTTGCAAAGATCGCTTACCTGGTGAGCGATTCCTCGGAGGGAAAGCCTATATCGGAAGTCTATCCTTCCTTTTTGGGGCAGGACCTGCCCCTGTGCGAAAAATACAGCATAGAAAGAGTAAAGGAGCTCTGCGATTTTGTTTTCACCGTGCGGGGCAACGGCGGAGCCATGGCCATCGCCCGGGAGATACTTGACGCCGGGATAAAGATGATAGACGTCCCCGCGGATTTCCGCCTGAAGGACCCGGAGGTGTTTCAAAAATTCTACAAGATACCCCACACCGAGCCGGAGCTGCTGAAGGAGGCGGTCTACGCCATACCGGAGCTGCGCAGAGAGCAGATAAAAACGGCGCGGCTGGCGGCCAACCCAGGCTGCTACGCCACCTGCTCCATACTTTCCCTGGCTCCGCTGGTGAGGGGCGGATATATAGACCTTGACAGCATCATCATAGACGCCAAATCCGGCGTTTCCGGAGCCGGCAGGAGCAAGCTTTCGGTGCCCGGCCTTTTTGCGGAGACCAACGAGGGCTTCAAGGCCTACGGGGTGACCACCCACAGGCATACTCCGGAGATCGAACAGGAATTCGATTCCCTTTCCGGAGGCAGCGCCCATATCTCCTTTACCCCTCACCTGGTGCCCATGAACAGGGGCATCCTGGCCACCTGCTACGCTACTTATACAAAGGAGACCCTTTCCGGCGAAGCGCTGCATGAGATCTACGCCGATTTTTACAAAGACGCCTTTTTTGTCCGGGTGCTCCCCGCCGGGGCGCAGCCCGTGAGCAAATGCGTCAGCGGCACCAATTTCTGCCACATAGGAACGGCCTCCGACGAGCGCTGCAACAGGTGCATCATCACCGGCGTCATCGACAACATGGGAAAAGGCGCCGCCGGGCAGGCGGTGCAGAACTTCAACCTGATGAACGGCCTCGACGAGACGGCGGGCCTCACCATGCCCGCGGTATATCCGTAGCATAAGGCAAAACGCCCCCCGGGGGCGTTTTGCAAAAACCAACATCATTATTACCGGAGTTACTTATGGGAGCGATCATGACCCCTGTAAACGCCGCCCGCTACGCTTTCGGCGGCGTCACGAGAGAAAGGCTGGACGCCCTTGTGGACGGCTGGCTGCTGACATGCTATAAAGACGATCCGCAGCTCATTCAGGTGTTCAGGGACAGAAGGTTCGAAAACTATCACGATCTTCTGCCCTGGAACGGCGAATTCGCGGGGAAACTCCTCACCGGAGGCGCCTATTGCTATATGCTCACGGGAGACAGCGAGCTGAAGGCGGAGATGCTGCATATCGCCCTGGACTACGCAGACACCATAGGAGAAGACGGCTACGGAGGCTGTATGCCCCAAAGCAAACGCCTCTCCGGCTGGGACTCCTGGGGCATGTATCACTGCGTTCTTGGGCTTTTCAAGTGGTATAAGCTCACCGGTGACAAAAGGCTCATGAACGCCGCCCTTTCCGTAGCGGACTATATGGCGGAGGTGTTCCTGGACACAAAAAGCGAGATCAAAAAGCCCTACCTCCCCACGGAGCCGGGGAACACAGGCGTAGAGACCAGCCAGGCCTTCATGCACGCTTTTCTGCTTTTGTACCGCGAGACGGAAGAGCCGCGGTATATGCAGGCGGCCAAGGCGATACTGGAGGATTTTTCCCTTCCCTATGCCGGAGACTATTACAGAAAGGCTCTGGAGGGCGTACCGTTTTACAAAATGCCCAAGCCCCGCTGGGAAAGCATGCACCCGGTGCAGGGCCTGGCGGAGCTGTATCTCCTGACGGAGGACCGGTCTTACAAAGAGGCCTTCTGCAATATCTGGAAAAGCATAATAAAGACCGACGTCCACAACACCGGCGCCTTTTCCACCCTGGAACAGGCCGTGGGAAACCCCTTTGCCGAAGGCGCCATAGAGACCTGCTGCGTGATAGCCTTCGCCTGCGTCACCATAGACTACCTGAGGCTCACCGGCGACAGCCGCGCCGCCGACTGGCTGGAGCTCATGTATTTCAACGCAATCATGGGCTATCAGCACCCGGGAGGGCACTGGTTCACCTACAACACCCCCATGGACGGGGTGCGCAAATCGTCTTACACCGACATAGTGTTCCAGGCCAGGGAGGGGGCTCCCGACCTGAACTGCTGTTCCGCGAACGCGGCAAGAGGCCTTTCGAACCCTGCGGAATGGGCGTTCATGCAGAGGGGCTATATGGAAATGTGCGTCAACTGGTATGCTCCGGTGCACGCCGAGCTGATGAACGGCGCCTGGGAGATAGATATAGATTCCGGCTATCCGGCGGAGCCTTACGCCCATATCTACATAAAAAGCATAGACGAAAGGCAGGACACCTTTTATTTCCGTATCCCCGCCTGGTCCCGGAACACAAAGTTTTACGTGGACGACGAAGAGCAGGAAGTCCGGCCGGGCTCTTATCACAAGGTGAAAAGGGACTGGTCGAAGGGAGCGGACATAGACATAGAATTCGATTTCTCCCTGTGGCAGGTGACGGGCGAAAGGGAAAAGGAGGGGCTCGCCAGCCTTTACAGAGGGCCGGTGCTCCTGGCCCGGGACGACCGCTTCAACGACATGCCTGCGGAAGCTGCCCGCGAGACGGCCATCGACCCGGGTTATTTCAGGCCGATCGATCTGCGGGAAGGCTTTCCCGTACCCTTTGCCGCCCTTGAGTTTTTTACCGACGAAGGCGAAGAAGTGGTCCTCTGCGATTTTGCCACGGCGGGCATGGCTGGCACGAAATACGCCACCTGGCTCAAAACTTCAAGGCCCGTGCGCACTGTGCCGGCCCTGACGGAGATATAAGGAACGGAAAAAATGGAAAAGCTAATGATGATCCTTTCGGCAATGACCCTTTTATGCCTTGCCGGCGGCGCGCTTTTCGCGCAAAACGCGGGACGCGCGGAATGGATGGCGGGCAGATACGGCATGATGACCCACTGGTTCGTGTATCCCGAGGGCGATACCCCGGAGGAAAAAACCGAAAACTTCAACAAGCGGGTGGACGCCTTTGACCTGGACGGCTATATGAAACAGTTCGATGAATCCGGCGCTTCGTGGCTCATCTTCACCCTGTGCCAGAACAACGGCTACTGGAACACCCGCTGCAGCTATCTGGAAAAATACCTGCCGGGGCATTATCCCCAAAGGGACCTGGCCCTGGAGATAGCAAAAAAGGTGAAGGCCCGGGGCAAAAGGTTCGTTTTGTATATCGCAGGCTCCCCGGTGGATTTCCCGCATTTCTCGCCGGAAGCGGCGGCGGCCTTCGGCTGGGAGCCGGGCACGGACATCTCGGAGTCTCCGGAGTTCGAGGGCCGGTGGCTGGAATATATCGTCTCGCTTTCAAAGCATTTCGGCGCCCTGTGCGACGGCTGGTGGATAGACGGCCTGTATCCCAACGTGCACAAGGGCAAATGGCATTTTGACAAATGGCTGGCGGCTTTCCGATCGGGGAACCCCCAAAGCGCGGTGGCTCTTTCCGACGCGGGCTTCTGCGTGGGCAACCTCACCAACCTGTGCCCGGGCAACGACTACTTTGCCGGCGAGACCCACCTTATAGAAAACGGCTATATTCGCATCGACCCGGTGATAGGCTCGGCGGAGTCCTACGGCGAGGGAAAGCGTTTCCATCTGGAAAACGGCAAAGTGAGGGCCACCGGCAAAAGGCCCGAATTTTTTGCTCCGGCGGCGCAGTTCATAGACGGCGTCCAGCTCCACGCCCTTATGGCCCTGGATCTGCCCTTCTCGCCCATGCCGGCGGAATGGGTGTCCTATCCGAAGGAAGAGCTGCTGAAGCTGGCGCAGAATATGAAGAACGCCCGGGGCGGCCTGTCGGTAAACGTGCCCATAGAAGGCAACGGGCATATCCCTCAGGGGAGCATAGACAAGCTGAGATATCTGAAGGAAAACCTGAAATAACGCCATGGTATATATAAAAATGACAACGCTCCTCGCCTCCCTGCTGCTCTTCTGCCTTGCGGCGGGAACGCTTTACGCGCAAAACCCGGGCCGCGCGGAATGGATGGCGGGCAGATACGGCATGATGACCCACTGGTTCGTGTATCCCGACCTTGCCCTCCCCGACGCTTCGCAGGAGGAACGCACCCGCTGGTTCAACGAACAGGTGGACAGGTTCGACACGAAGACCCTTATGAAGCAGTTCGACGAATCCGGAGCGGACTGGCTCATATTCACCCTGGCCCAGGGAAACGGCTACTTCAACAGCGCCAACGCTTTTCTGGACAAAGAGTTCCCCGGCCACACCCCGGAGCGGGATCTGGGCATGGAAATAGCAAAGGAAGTAAAAAAGCGGGGCAAACGTTTCATCCTTTACCTGGCGGGACAGGTGAACGGCTGCGACAAAATGTGCAGCGGCATCGAAGAAGTCTTCTGCTGGAAGACCGGCGAAGACAACTCGGAGAACACGGCCTTTGAAAATCGTATATGCGCCCTTTTCGAAGCCTACTCAAGAAAGTACGGCAGGCTGTGCGACGGCTGGTGGATAGACGGAGTTTACGGGAACCACCACAAGGGCAAATGGCATTTTGACAAATGGTTCGCCGCCTTCCGCGCCGGCAACCCGCAGAGCGCGGTGGCCCTTTCCGACGCGGGCTTTTGCAAGGGGATCCTCACCAACCTGTGCCCCGGCAACGACTACTTTGCCGGAGAGACCCACCTTATAGAACACGGCTATATACGCATAGACCCCCTGGTGGGTGCGGCGGAGGACTACGGCGACGGCAAGCGGTTTTACCGCGAGAACGGCAAGGTGCGGGCGCAGGGCAGGCGTCCGGAATACTTC
>JAGDAG010000307.1 GCA_017959625.1 Abditibacteriota bacterium
AAAGATATGTCTTTTAGGACCTGTTTTCCGCTTTGCTCGTCGACCACCGAGAGCCCTTCCACTTCCAGCGCGACTTCTCCCGGCTGCGAAGAGCGTTTCGGGTAGATGTCGGTTATTTCTCTGCCCACCATAAGGCTGATTATCTCGGCCGTGTTCGTGTCGCCGATGTCCATGGTCTTTATGGTCTTGCCGTCCCGCAGCACCGTGACCCTGTCGCAGATCTCGAATATCTCATCCAGCTTGTGGGAGATATATACGCAGCTCACCCCTTTGTCCCTGAGGCCGCGGATGATGTCCATCAGCACTTTGACTTCGGCTTCCGTAAGGGCGGAGGAAGGCTCGTCGAAAAGCAGGATGCGGGCGTTCTTGCTGAGGGCCTTGGCTATCTCCACCAGCTGCTGCTTGCCCACTCCCAGGTCTCCCACCAGGGCTTCGGCTTTCAGGTCCAGGCCGAAGCGGCTGAGGAGCCCTGCCGTCTCGCTGTACATCACGTCCGTATCTATAAGCCCCGAACTCACTACCGGCTCTTCGCCCAGAAATATGTTTTCGGCAATGCTCAGCTCGTTGACCAGCGAAAGCTCCTGGTATATCACGGCCAGCCCAGCCTTTCTGCTTTCGGATATGTCGGCAAAGGAGCAGGGGGAGCCGCTCAGCAGTATCTGGCCCGAATAGGAGGGATAAACTCCGGATATGCATTTCAGCAGCGTGGATTTGCCCGCGCCGTTTTCTCCGCACAAGCCGTGGATCTCCCCCTCCTTCAGGTCAAAATTTACTTTGTCCAGTACGGTGACTTCCCCGAAGATCTTGGTGAGGTCCCGTATTTCAAGGATCTTATCCGGGGATGACATTATTCCTTACCGTAAACCTGTTCTCTGGTGAACATGCCTTCGTCGATGACCATATCGATATTGTCTTTGTCCACGGCTATGACGTCGCTGTATTTTGCGGGAACGTCTATCTTGCCGTTGTTGACGGTGCCGTCACTGGCGATAATCTTTCCGTTCAGGATATCCACTGCGCAGTCGATGGCGGCGGTGGCCAGCTTTTTGAGAGGCTTGTATATGGTCATGGACTGAGTCCCTCCCAGGATACGCTGCAGAGCCACCAGCTCGGCGTCCTGGCCGGTGACTATCTTCTTGCCGGCGTAGCCTTCGGCCTTCAGGGCCTGGATGGCGCCCTGGGCGGTGCCGTCGTTGGAGGCGAGGATGCCGTCAAAGTTGTCCCGCACCTTGGTGATGGCGGCGTTGGTGATCTTTGTGGCCTGGGCGGGATCCCAGTTGGTGGCCCAGTCTTCGTGGACTACCTTGATATCGCCCCTTTCGATGTAGGGCTTCAGCACGGAATCCTGGCCTTCCTTGAAGGTCTTGGCGTTGTTGTCCACGGGGGAGCCGTAGATGCGGATGATGTTGCCCTTGCCGCCGATCTTGTCTATCAGATACTGAGCCTGCACCTCGCCGACCTTGAAGTTGTTGAAGGTGATGTAAAGATCCAGATCGCAGTCCTGGATGAGGCGGTCGTAGGCTATAACGGGGATGCCCGCAGCCTTTGCCTCATTGACGGCTTTGGTCATAGCGGTGCCGTTGTGGGGCACTATGATGATAAGGTCCACGTTGCGGGTTATGAGGCCCTGAACGTCCTGGACCTGTCTGGTGTCGTCGCTGTTGGCTGTCTGGATGACCAGCTCGATGCCCAGTTCCTTTGCCCGGGCTTCCATGGCAGCCTTGTCTATCTGCCAGCGCTGTTCCTTGAGGGTGTCGAGAGAAATGCCTATGGTATAGTGCTTTTCGCCTATGTGGCTCCTGTCGATCATATTGGCGGATACGGGGTCTTCCGCGTCCTGTTTGACGATGCCTCCGCCTTTTGCGAAGCTGAGTCCGATAAGGATACTGAGAATAAGTGAAATAATGGTAAGAGGAACTACTACTTTCATTATTTATGCTCCCTGAAATTAAATATCACCTTTATTATAGCACAATCGGAAGGAAATATTCTGCCGCAGGGGCATTTTTTACAAAATGAAGCAAATAAAAAAAGGCAGAAAAAACGGCCTCCGCAAATCGCGGAGACCTTCTCTGGTGGCCCCACTCGGATTCGAACCAAGAACCCAGCGGTTATGAGCCGCTTGCTCTGCCGTTGAGCTATAGGGCCGGGCACTTTTTATTATAGCATATAGATATCAAAAATGCAAGAACGCAAAAACAGTTTTACGCGCAGTCCTCTTCTTTGCCAGTTTTGCGCAGCGCGGCGAAATAATACGCCGTGATAAGTATGCACAAAACGGAGAGAAGTATCGTAAGGGCAGCCTGCCGGCGGGGGATGAGCCGGGTCTCCGTTGCGTAAAGGCGTATGCTTTCGCTGTAGCCCGGGGCCGTGACGACGAGCAGGGCGGCGCCGTCGCCCTTGCGGACGGGATACGCGGGGGTATAGAGCATTTCCTTGCGGGCCTTTTCCCCGCCCTCCAGAAGCAGCTCCACCGCTTCCCCGGCTTCAAAGGAGATGTTGTCGAAATCCTTGTCTGCCCGGAAGGTCTCGCCTTTTTTCAGAACGGTCTTCAGGGCGCGGGCCGCCAGGATGCTTTCAAATTCCTCCGCCGCCTGTTCGTAAGCCTTTCCCTTCTGCGAATGCAGCACAGTCCCGTAGAGGATATGCCCCTTGAAACGCACCGCTCCCGCAAAGCAGGAGCCGGCTTTGGTGGTGGTGCCGGTCTTCAGCCCCGCCGCTCCCGGGACCTTTTCCAGAAAGGGAGCGAAGGTGCTTTCGATTTCTGCCGGTTTGCCCTTCACGGTGATCTCCGTTTTGCTCTGTCCGACTATCTCTCTCAATTCCGGGTTTTTCATCACCGCGGCGGAGAGTATGGCTATGTCCCGGGCGGAGCTGAAGTGCCCGTCTTCGTCCAGGCCGTGGGTGTTTTTGTACCGGGTGTTCCGCATGCCCAGAAGGCGCGCCCGCGTATTCATTTCCGCAACGAAGCGGCCTTCGCCCCATTTCTCTCCCAGAGCGTGGGCGAGCTCGTTGGCGGAGCACATGAGCATGGCGCAGAGGGCGTCCCTGCGGGAAAGCTCTGTTCCGGGAGCAAAAGACATACAGGGGTAAAGGCCCTCCGCCACATCTCCGGCGGACACGGTGACGCTCTGCCAGGGCTTTTCCGAGGCGATAAGGGCCGTCATCAGCTTGGTGGTGCTGGCCATAGGAAGGGGAAGATCTGCGTTGCCGCTGCTTATCACCTGGCCGTTGTCCAGCCGGAAGATCCAGGCTTTTGCCGAGGGGGCCGCCCAGGCCGGGAGAAAGGCCGCCAGCAGCGCCGCCGCAAAAAGGATGCGTTTCACCATATCAGCGCTCCGTTTTTTGCCTCCCGGCAGGTCACGGTCACCGGCGTGTTGACGGGGCACTCCCTTTTTGTGAGTATCTCCAGATAGTTGGAGGTATAGCCCCGCAGAAAACCGTTTTTGTCCGTGTTCTCGAATATCGCTTCCTGGGGGACGCCGGTGTTCAGGTCTGCAAAACGCTGCTGCATTTCCGCGGCCAGGCCCCTGAGCCTTGCCGCCCGCTCCTTTTTGACCTGCCTGTCCACCTGTCCGGGCATATCCCAGGCCCGGGTGCCCCTGCGGGGGGAAAAGGGGAATATATGCATGCGGGAGAACCCGGTCTTCTCTATGAAACGGAGCCCTTCTTCAAAAAGCTCTTCCGTCTCGCCGGGAAAACCGGCGATCACGTCGGTGGTGACGCCGATGCCGGGGACCTGCTTCCGCACGTTTTGTATAAGGCTTTCGTATTCCTCCGGAGTATAGGGGCGGTTCATGGCCTTCAGCACCCGGGCGCTGCCGCTCTGCAGGGGTATGTGCAGATGCTTTGCCATACGGCTGTCGGAGAGGAGCCCCACGAGCCCCGGGGTTATTTCCCACGCTTCCACGGAGCTCAGGCGGATGCGCCGTATATCGGTTTTTTCCAGCAGCAGCTCTGTCAGGCCTTCCAGCGACACGCCCCCCGCCCGGTAGGAGCCCAGGCGTATCCCCGTGAGGACTATCTCGCAAAAGCCGTTGCGGCAGAGGGCCTGCACCTCCTCCACCACCTCCGCGGGGTCTGCCGAGGAAAAGCGGTTTCTGAGGTAGGGTATTATGCAATAGGAGCAGAACTGGCTGCAGCCGTCCTGTATCTTTACCACAGCCCTGGTGCGTTCCCGCAGCGCCGGCGACAGAGGCCCTTCCGCGACGGGGAACCTTTGCTTCACGAGTTCGGGTATGCCGTCTTTTTCTTCGGGGGGCACCGCAAGGTCGCAGGGAAGGCCGCCGCAGAAGCCCGCTGCGCAGCCCGCGGCTATGATGAAGGCGCCGGGGGAGGTTTCCCGGGCTTTCCGCACCGCCGCTCTTGTTTTGGCCACCGCGGTCTCCGTCACGGCGCAGGAATTGATTATGCCTATATCGAAAGGAGCGCCGTCCTCTGCTGTATGATAGCCGGCTTTTTCCAGCGCGATGCGGAGCTTTTCCGTTTCGTATTGATTGACCTTGCAGCCCAGAGTGTGATACCAGATTTTCATTTGCTCTTTTGTCAGATGGGGAGCGGCGGAAGCGCCGCGGACCTGTTTTCCGAATATGAATGCGGCCGGCTCGGGAGCCGTTTGCTATTTTTTATTATAGCATGCGGCCTTCAAAAAGGCAAAGCCGGCCGTCCTCTCAATGCTTGGGGCAGAGATACAGGTCGCAGCGCGCGTCCGCCCGGGGGTCCCGGAGCAGGGTATAGACCTTCAGACGCTTTCCGGACATATCTTCGGTGAGGGGCAGATAAAAAGTGTAATTCCTGTCCCGGGTCATGACTATGTGCTCCCATACGTTGGACCTGTAGGCTGTCGCTCTGTCGGGGAAGCCCGTCAGCCTGCCCTCCGTCTCCGCCACGCACCAGGCGCCCTCCGGGCCGTGTTCGCCTTCTATGGCGGCGGAGATATAGTCGCCGTCCTTCACCCGGGGGAGAGTGACGGTGGCGCAGAGGCACGCCCCCGCGGAATCCGGCCCGTAAGGCGGCTGGAGGTTGCTTATGCGAGGCCGCGGAGGGACAATTTCCGCGCCGTCCTTCAGCAGCCTGACGGCGTAGATCCTGTCCATAGGCTGCGGCAGGCGGAAATAGCGTATATGCGGGCTGTTCAGGCGGTAGCGGGCGCATACCAGCTTTCCTTCATTCCGGTAAATGTCATGGATGGAGAACCGTACCGCAGGCGCGGCAAAGCTCTCCACGAGGACCGTCTTTTCCACGGCGCCGGTCTCCGTCCAGTCTGCAAGATCCGGAGACGAGGAGCCTTTTTCCGTATATATCTGTTCCTGCACCTCGGCGGTGGGGGAAGCGGTCTCGAAGCAGACTATCTCCAGGGCGTCGGCCTCCATTACGCCGCCGAGATCCACCCGGAGGCAGCCCCCGCCGACGCGCAGGCCGCCGCAGAGGGTCCTGGACTGTCCGTCAAAAAAGGTGTCCGGCCTCCCGTCACAGGCAAAGGCGCCTTCGCAGCCTCTTGCCCGGTAGGTCTCCTGGGCGAAAAACGCTTCCCGGGCCGCCCGGACCTCGGGTATGGAGGTGCCGCCGGATCTCCGCAGCTCGCGGCTTTCAAGGGAATCGTTGTCTATGGCGAACTGGGCCGCTTCGTAAAGCTGTTCGCTGCGCCCAAGCTGCTCCGGGGCAGGCCGGGAGGTCCCCAGGAATACGGGGGCAAACTCGCGGATATCCCTGGGCTCTGCGGTGAGGAAGGGCCTGCTTTCGCCCTTGTCCCACACTCTTATCTGCCCTCCGGGGGTATATACTATACGGGCCTCGAGGGGGTATCCCCTTTCGTCTTCCCGCACCGTCTCGTATTCGCAGTTGTCCAGATACGGATCCGCTTCTCCTTCGGCGGCGATCTCGAAAAGATGGGCCCTGTGGGGCATGAGAGCGACCTTTGCAGTATCGCCGTATGAGTAGCGGCCTATGAATTTTTCCGTGGGGTGCCGCCGGATAAGTATCAGCTCCCGGTCCGTGGGGGCTATGCCGATACGGCCGTCCAGGGGCAGCTCTGTCTCGCGCGTGTTCCAGGTATCGTTGCCCGTGGTGACGAACCTGTGGGAGCCCGCGCCTCTGGAAACTGCGTTGGGGCCGCAGGAGGCAGGCAGTATCAGGCCGTTTGTCAGAATGGGCGCGTGGCGCCTGTGGAGGTTGTACACTCTTGCCAGCCGGTGATATTCGTCGTCTCTCATAAGCCAGGGGTTCCCGTAGATCTCGGGAGCCAGTATCATGCATCTGCCGAAGGCCTGATAGATGAGGTCGTCTTCAAAATACGCCACCGAGGAAGATATGCACACGCCGTGGTCCTCGGCCAGGCGACTCAGCCTGTCCGGCTCGTTTTCGTCCACGGGCAGGCCCCGGTGAAAGATGAAGCCCCGGTGGTGCATGCAGGTGCGGTGGTTGCCGCTGAATACGTCCACGTAGGTCTCCGCGCCCTGCCAGAGAAAGGTGGTCACGTATTTTTCCGCTTCGTAGAGTTCCAGGCGGTGGTTCAGAACTATGAGGTCGGGGCAGTATTTCCGGCACTCCCTGAGCATCTGCGCGTAAAGGGCTGCCTTTTCGGGGCGCAGGGGCCCGCATACTCCGTCGATCTTGAACAGGGCAAACTTATAGCGGCGGCAGAGGCCCGTCATGAAGTCATACCGCTTTTTTGCTTCTTCGGGGGTATCGCCGAAGCCGTCCGGGCTGCCCCAAAGTCCCATGCGGATCCCGTATCCCGCCGCCTTTTCCACGATGGGGGCGTATCCCCGGGGATATTGGGCGCGGAATTTGGGGCCCTCCGGATCTCCGTAGCCCAGGCCCGCTCCGTCAAAATTGCCCGCGTCCCAGGCGTAGATCTTTTTCTGCATACC
>JAGDAG010000308.1 GCA_017959625.1 Abditibacteriota bacterium
ATATACCACTACCTTTACGGTTTTTGACTGTCCGTTGGATAACGATGACAATAAACATAAAAAACACGAAAAAAACAGGCAAAAAAGGATTTTTGCCTCAACAAACCTTTTATGTTCCGAATTACTCATAACGACCTTCCCTGATATCCCGGGCCTTCCTCCGTTTTCGGAAAGCTGTATTTATCTGGAATCAATGACCATCTCCTGCCAGTTTCTGTTCAACGTAACGAATCTTGCATTCCATCCGGATACCCTTACGGAAAGGGTGGGATATTCTTCCGGATGTTCCATAGCCCTTTTCAGTATCTCTCTGTCGGCGATATCCGGCTGCATAAAGCAGCCTCCCAGCAGCACGAAGGCCCTGATGAGGCCCGCTACCGCCGAAAGCCCGTCGTCCCCTTTTATCGTCACGGGATCGAAACGCACGTCCAAAGCCGCTCCGGTGACCATTCGGGAAACGTCGCTGAAGCAATACGACTTTATAAGCGAAGTGGCGCCTTCCCTGTCGGTCCCCGGGGTGGGGGAAGAATTGCCGGCCAGGACCGCGCCTTTTTTGGCGCCGTGGGGACAGGCCAGCCTGTTGGGCGCCCATTCCAGCTGCCTGCCGAAGGTGCTTATCCCCGGGGGGAAACTGTAGCCGCAGGAGCCTTCCCAGGCGGCGCAGGCGTCGGCAAAGGCCTCCAGTATCTCCTTTACCACCTGATCCGCTTCGGGATTGGCGTTGCCGTAATACTGCAGACCGAGAGCCCTTGCCCGCTGAGGTTCATAGCCTTCCCAGTCTGCCCGCAGAGCCTCAAACAGCTCGTCCATGCTCATAGCCTTCTCGTCGTAAACCAGCTTCTTGATGGCGTACAGGCTGTCCGCCGCGTCGGCCAGGCCTCCCAGGTGAGGCGATATCACGTTGTAAACGGGGCCTCCCTCCATATAGCTGAGGGCCTTTTCGATGCAGCCCCGTTCAAAAACGGACACCACGGTGCAGGGGATCCTCTCGAGCCATTTGCCGTCCGGGCAGGCCCCGACGTGGCTCCGGCATATATCGCCGACCCTGTTTGCGATATCCCGGAAAAACGCCTGTTTCAGGTCCTCAAAGGAGCCGGGAAAGGGCTCGGCGTAGCTCTTGAGGGTCTCTTTCTGAAGTATCTCCAGAGCGTCAAAGGGGATATACGAAAAAAAGGTTTTTCCCGGCACCTGCATCTCCCAGCAGCCGTCGTTGGCAAAAGCCCTCGCTTCCCGGAGGGGATAGCCGTAACGGGTCATGGTTTCGATCACGCTTTCTTCGTTGTAAACCGCCAGCGTGCCGCCGCCGTGCCTGATTATACGGGCAAGCCTTTTCAGGATCCCGGAGGGCGTTTTTCTGTTTACCCTGTAGGAAGTGGGAAAATCGCTGATATTCATTTCCTCCAGGATATCCAGTACCAGCTCCGTGACCCGGTTCTCTGCCGCAGTCCCGTCGGGAAGGATGCCCCCCAGCACGATGTTCTGATAGTGCTGGGCGTCTCCGCTGCCGTTGGAGGAGCCGGTGATCCACTCGCAGCCCTTGATAAAGAAATGGGCCAGTATCTCCCGGGCCTCGTCAAGGGTCAGGCGCCCGTCCTCCAGGTCCTTTTCCAGATAGGGCCCCAGGAGCATATCCAGCCGGCCTATACCGGGCCAGTTGCCGCAGAGCCTGATAAAGGCAAAGGTGAACCACAGGCTTTGCACCGCTTCGTGAAAAGTGCGGGCGGGCTCAAAGGGCACGCGGCAAAGATTTTGATACGTCTCTTCATACCCGGGCATGTCCCTCAGAGCCTCCAGATATCTCCGGCGCCAGAGCCTCATGGAAGCCGTCACATTCCTGCAGCTTGCCAGAAAGGCGCTGTCCTTATGCTCCTTTTCGGACCGGTCGATAAGCTGGTCCAAATAGTTTACGCCTTTCCGGAGCACCGTTTCGAAATCCACGGTCAGGTGGCTCATGGAGACCTGGACCGGCTTGCCCTCCAGGGTGGCGGGCACTACGTGGTCTATGGCCCTGCCCAGGGTAGCCGCCCCGGAAACAAGCTCCCCCGGGCAGATGCGCAGAGGGGCCCGGAGGGCGATCTCCCTTACGGCCAGATCGTACAGCTCCAGGGGCGAAAGGCCGGCCGCCTCCGGCCCCAGCTCCACGGCGGGGACCTCCCGGGTCAGGAGCCCGTATTTGCGATTCAGGGATTCCAGGGCAAAAAGGCGGGTGGCTTCGCAAAGGCGTACCGGCCTCTTTTCGGAGGCAGCGGAATAAAAACAAACGTTCATTTTTGAACCTGACTCTATATCCATTTGGCCCTCGGGGCCAGATCCTTGAAAAGATTAAAGCCGAAATCCGCGTTGGCAAGCCCGAAAAACAGCCCTAAAAAGACTATCTGCAGGAAAACCAGTATGGCGTTTATGATAAGGGCGGTAAGGATCAGATTTCTGTTTTGGCGCCGTTTGTTGGCAAGGTTCAGCCCGATTATCGAGGTTATCAGCCCGGCAAGAGGGAAAAAGAAGATCAGCACCAGCGACACTATGCCCAGCATATTTATGTCGGTGTCGTTCGCTCCTTCTCCCGGGGAGCCGTCAAAATCGAACAGAGCGCCGGCGGGAAAGGTGTGCTCTTCACCCTCTTCTTTGATGATGGTGTCGGCGTTTATCATTTTATTGTTCTTGAGATGTTCAAGCTGTTCAAGGGAGTAAAGCATGCTCTCCCCTTTTATGCCGTCGATTATTCTGTATTTCCTGTCACCGTTCATTTTTCTCTCCAAAATACGTATAATGACCGGCCCTGCCGGGCAATTCCGGAAAATCACCGGCAGGGGCCGAAAGCAGTTATTTATCGGACTGCGGACCGTCCGCGCTGTATGCGATGGTGGTCATAAGAGCCATTTCGGCGGCGGAAGTGTCCAGCCTGCTGTACTGCACCACTACGGGGACGCTGGACTCCACCAGAACGGCGTAGGGGGTATCCAAAGGGATGCCTTTCCCGTCGGCGGTCCTCAGCTTGTCCATGCGTATGTGGTGGGTCCTCATAGCCCCGCAGCGGGCGGAAAACTCCCTGCAGGGCTCCCTGTCCTCAAAGAAAAGGGTCAGCTGTATCTCGGCGTCCTCGGCCCCGGTATTCAGGACACAAATGGCCTCGTGGCTTTTGTCGGTCTCGTTCCTGGACACCGAATGGAGAAAGGTATCCGGAATGATCCAGGTCCTCTTGCCGTATGGTTTCATAACTAACTCCTGCCTGCGGCTATTCTACGGTTATCCTGCCTTCCGGCTTGTAATATCTGTCCAGTTTGCCATCCTGCTTCTTGATAAACTCTATAAGTATCTCCACGTCCAGGATACCGTCGTCCGCCAGGCGCTCGCAGTCGGCAAATACGCTTACGCCGTCGCCGGATTCCAGAAGAGTGTAGCTGGTGCCCGCCACCTTGTAGGAAGCGGCCGGATCGATGGGAGCCCACTGTCCGTTGTTTTCCACCATTACGTCCTTTACCCTGCGGGGGCCCTGGACTCCCGCGAACATGCCGTTGCTGTCTGTCTTCACGGAGGAAGGGACGGAGGTGTCTATAGTGTATTTAAGCCCGGAGGGATTCAGGAAGGCTCCGAATTCGCCGGTTATATCCTTGCCGTCGAAATATTCCTTCTGAGTGAACATGGAGGTCATTTCCAGGGCGTCCAGGATCTGCTGCCCGGTGGCCTTTATCATACAGTGGGTATTGCCGAAGGGCATCACGGCCAGGATGCTTCCGTAGGTCACCTGCCCCTGAGGAAGGCTTTTTCTGATGCCGCCTCCGTTCATGAGGGCGATATCGGCGCCGAAATGGTCTCTGGAGCTGTCGGCTATCAGGTTGCCCAGCCCGGTCTCCCTGCATCTGACCAGCCTGTGGCCGGCGGCGTCGGAATCCGAAAGAGCTTCGCTGATAACGGCTACCGGCTGGCCCAGCAGCTTGTCGTTATCGGCCTTGACCTTGTCCACTGCCGCCAGGACCGAGGAAGACTTGTCCCTGTAATCCGATATGAGGCCCACGGAAACGTTGCCGGCGGCGGTGATGGTCAGCCGGCCCAGGTTGGCAAACCGCGTTCCGGTGGAGCACAGGAGCACGTTCTTGCCGGACTTGTCGGGGATCACCCGGCAGGGTATCACGCTGTGGGAATGGCCGTCCAGCACAGCGTCCAGCCCGGTGGTGTTCTGGATGACCTCCACGGAGGTGTGGGGAGAACAGTCCTGGGTGTCTCCCAGGTGGGAGAGCAGCACGCAGTATTTGGCGCCTTCCTTCCGGGCCTTGTCCACGTTTGCCTGGATGCAGTCGTAGAGGTCCCGGCCCCCGTTCCCCGCCTTGAAGTCATAGACGAACCGGTCGCCCTCCATGAAATAGACGGGAGTTGAGGAGGCTATGGAGCCGGGGGTGGTGGCTCCGATAAAGGCCACCTTTACGGAGCCGTATTTTTTGATGACGTAGGGCTTCAGGCCGTCCAGCATATTCTCGCCGGAGCCGGTATAGGTTATGTTGCAGCCTATATACTGCGCTTTGGCCTCGTCCATGAGCTGGTCCAGGATGATCATGCCGTAGTCGAATTCGTGGTTGCCCAGAACGGCGTATTCGTAGCCGCAGGCGTTCATAAGCTCGATTATGGCGTGCCCCTTGGATACGGAGCCTATCACGTCCCCCTGTACGGCGTCGCCGCAGTCAACGAGAGTCACGTAGGTATTCTTTTGGGAAGCCACGTAATCCCTGTACGCCGCCAAGCCGGCAAACCCCATACCGTCGGTTATGCCGCAGTGGGTGTCGTTGGTAAACAAAACAACTATATCCTTTGCCGCCCCGAAGGCTGCGCAGGACAGCGCAAAAAGCAGGATAACGATAAGCAGCCTGCCCGTCAGTTTTTTTCCGTACATCAATCTTCCTCCGAAATATGATATACGCGTTCCGGCTTACAGGTTAAGCAGCACTATGGCCAGAACGCCCAATAAAATGCCTGTGATCTTTTTGGGGTTGAGTTCTTCTCCGAACACCACCCTCGCCGCAATGGTGGCCACCACCGGCCCGCCTCCCATCACTACGGGATAAACAATGGAACCGTCCATTCTGGTAGCCAGCAGGACAACGATATAGTTCATGATGAAATTGCTTGCCCCGGCCAGCAGGATAAAACCGTACATGGAAGGGGTGAAGAAGCCTTTGAAGGTAAAGCCTTCGGGCTTTTCCGTCCGGCGCAGCGCGGCAAATATGATAAGGGATACTATCACAGAGAAAAAGTAACCCAGCCCCAGAAACGCCGAAGCGTACGCGTTGTCGGTAGCCATGGCGTAAACCTTGCCCATGACTGCCAGGATACCGTTGCAGACCATGGAAAAGAAGGCTATCCAGAACCACGCCGCTGTCATTTTCTTCTCCCCGGAAAGCTTCGGGTTGGAAAATATCAGCATGCACACAACGAAAAGGGATATGCCGATGATCCTGTTGACGGTGACATCCTCCCTGAGAAAGATAAAGGCGTGGATCACCGGGAACACCAGGCTGAAATTCACTATAAGCGACGTCAGGGACAAGGGGCCCTCGCTGAGGGCCTTCAGGTTCGTAAAGACGCACAGCGAGAAAAACAGCCCGAAGCACACCGCGGTGCAAAAGCCCGAAAAGGGGATATACAGGGACCCGCCCGTCACCAGGGGAGGTATAACGGACCCGATGCAGGCCAAAAGCGAAAAGCAGGCAGTGAAGAGCTGCAGCTCGCTGATGGATCTGCATCTGTCCTCTACAGGCTTCAGGCTGCTGAAATAGACGCCGCCCATCAGCAGACAGACCAGCAGTAAAATAACGTTCATCAAGCGCTACCCGAGAA
>JAGDAG010000309.1 GCA_017959625.1 Abditibacteriota bacterium
CACGCCAGGCGTCCGACCCTTGCCACCGAGTCAAGGCTGGTGAGGGCGAAGGCGGAGACCGCAAGGGTGAGCAGGGTGTAGCTGAAGGCGGAGGGCAGCCCCAGGCCGGTGAGGAAGCCGGATATGGAGTTTGCGAAAACCACGGTAGGGGTGCCGGCGTCCGCCAGGGTGGCGGAGGTATAGCACGCTCCCACCGCCACAACGGAGATCACCGCCAGCAGGCATTCCATCATCATGGCGCCGTAGGAGATGGGCAGCATGTGGGTCTCGTTTTTCACCTGCTTGGAAGCCGTGCCCGAAGAAACCATGGCGTGGAAGCCGGAGACTGCGCCGCAGGCCACCGTGACGAAGAGATAGGGGAACAAATTCTGGCCGTTGATCTGCCAGCCGGAAAAGGCGGGAAGCTCCATTGTGGGGTTCGCCACCACTATGCCGGCGGCGGCCAGGACTATCATCACCACCAGAAGATAGCTGTTGAGGTAGTCTCTGGGCTGCAGCAGGGCCCACACCGGGGTCACCGACGCTATGGCGATATAGATGAAGGTTATCACGTGCCAGACGTTTGTCCCCAGGCATACGGGGAACATCATGCCGAAAACTATGGAGCATACCAGAAAGCCCACGGTGATGACTGTGTTGAGGGCGGTGGAAAGCTTTCCGCTTTTCAGAATGAAGCCCAGAATCACCGCCAGAAAGATGAACAGCATGCTGGTCATGGACACCCGGCCCCCGGCCAGATTGGCTTCCGCTGTGCCGCCCACGCCGTTGAAGGTCTTGGCGACTATATCCGCAAAGGCCGCCACCACCAATATGGAAAACAGCCAGGTGAAGGCGAGAAACAGTTTTTTGCCCAGCTTGCCGATATAAAGCTCGATTATGTAGCCGATGGTGCGGCCCTTGTTTTTCACCGAAGCGTACATGGCGGAAAAGTCCTGCACGCCGCCGATGAACACGCCGCCGATAAGGATCCACAAAAGCACCGGCAGCCAGCCGAACACCGCCGCCTGGATAGGTCCGTTGATGGGGCCCGCTCCCGCTATGGAAGCGAACTGATGCCCGAACACCACGCCGGGGCTGGCGGGCACGTAGTCCACGCCGTCGTTTTCGGTGTAGGCGGGGGTTTTTGCATTGGGGTCGATGCCCCATTTGTTTGCCAGATATCTGCCGTAAAGCAGATAGCCGCCTCCCAGAACAACGATTGCAATAAGAATGATAAGAAGACCGCTCATAAAACCACCTCTTTTCGGTTTGTCACCATTATTTATTATACCACTTTTTTGTTTTTCCTGCCCGGGGGGAAAAGGGCCCCCGTTTGTATGGTATAATAGAGATAGTTATCACGAAAGGCGGTATGTATGAAAAAGCTTTTTTTATGTTTGGTTCTGGTTCTGGCGGCCGCGGCGGCCTTTGCCGGGAATATGTCCCAAAGCGAATATTACAACAAGGTGCGGGGCTGCTGGACGGGGAAATGCATAGGCGGCGCCCTGGGGATGCCCCGGGAAGGGGCCTTCTGGAAAGACCAGGTGAAGGAATTCCCCGAATTTTCGGGGTATCTTTCCGACGTGAAATGCGGCTGGAGCTTTTACCGGGGGCACACCGCCGTGCCCGATGACGGAGAGTGGCACACCGTAACCATCTCCTGCGCTCTGCCCGGTTTCCGGGAGGACACCACTGTGCCTACCCCCATAATCGGCATCTCGCCGGAGGCCTACAGCCGGCCGGTGCATATCCACGTGAAGAACATACGCATAAAAAGCCATGACATAAAGGTGACGGACGACGATTTCGGCGCCTTTGCCCACTGCGCAAAGGCTGAC
>JAGDAG010000310.1 GCA_017959625.1 Abditibacteriota bacterium
CTGGAAAAAACGGGGCTTGCGGAACTCAGGCACCAGCCCGTCACCCGGCTTTCAGGAGGCGAGCTGCAGCGCACGTTCCTTGCCCAGCTTTTGTGCCAGAACACCCGGCTCATGCTTCTGGACGAGCCCACCAACCATCTGGACCTCGTGTATCAGAAGCAGGTGTTCGATCTGATACAAAACTGGATAAAAGAGACCGGGGGCTCGGTGGTATCGGTGGTCCACGACCTGAGCCTTGCCCGCCTTTACGGCACGAAAGCCCTGCTTCTGCACAAGGGCCGCATGGTGGCAAAAGGAGACGCCCGGGAGGTGCTCTCGCCGGCGTATCTCGACGAAGTTTACGAAATGGACGTCCGCGGCTGGTTCAGGACACTGGGGGAACAGTGGAAATAAAATGACTCTTCTTGAAGGATACATACAAAAAGCCGCCCCCGCCGACAGGGCGGGATACGAAAAGGCCGTGAAACGCTGGAACACCCTGGCAAAGCCCCGGGGAGCCATGGGGCTGCTGGAGGAGCTCACGGCGCGGCTGGCCGCCATAAAGCCGGACATGGACATAAGCCGCAAATGCGTTCTGGTGTTCGCTTCCGACACCGGCGTCTGCCGGGAAGGCATAACGGAATCCCCCGCCGAAGTGACCGCTTTTCTGGCAGACCTCATGATAAAAGGGCAGACCTCCGCCGCCTGTATGGCAAAAAAAGCGGGAGCGGAGCTGCTGCTTTACGACGTTGGCATGCTTTCCGAGGTGCCGGGAGCAATAAACCGCAAGACGCGCCGGGGCACGGAAAGCTTCCGCGGCGGCCCCGCCATGACCCGGGAGGACGCGGAAAGAGCCGTGGCCGCCGGCATAGAGGCGGTGAGGGATCACCGGGACGAGTATGATATCTTTTGCACCGGGGAGATCGGCATAGGCAACACCTCCACCTCCACGGCCATAACCTCCGTTCTGACGGGGCTCCCCCCGGGGGATATCGCAGGTCCGGGCAGCGGCCTGGGCAGCGGCGGCCTGGAACACAAGATACGGGTGATAGAAGAAGGCATCCGCGCCAACCGTCCCGACCCGGAGGATCCCATGGACGTGCTGCAGAAGCTGGGAGGCTTTGACATAGCCGCCATGTGCGGCGCGTTCATAGGGGGAGCCGTGTATCGCGCGCCCATAGTTATGGACGGGCTCATTTCGTCGGTGAGCGCCCTGCTGCCTGTCCTGCTGTTCCCTGCGGCAAAAGACTATCTCATCCCCTCCCCCCTGTCCGCCGAGCCGGCTGCCGCGGCGGTCATGGACAGGCTGGACCTGAAGCCCGGGCTGAGGCTGGAAATGGCCCTGGGAGAAGGCACCGGCGCCATAGCCCTGCTGCCCCTGCTGGAAATGGGCATAGCCGTTTACAAAGGCATACCCGTATTTTACGCCGAGGATTAAAATGCTGCATCTGGTCACGGGAGGCACCTCCAACGGCAAATCCGCTCTGGCGGAAAATATCTGCATGCAGCTGAAGGCGGAGGGCCCGCTTTATTACATAGCCACCATGCGGGTATGGGATGCGGAAGGCGAAGAAAAGGTGGCCGGGCACCGGCGGCGGCGCCGGGGCATGGGTTTCCGTACCATAGAGCGTTATACCGGCGTGGGAAGCCTGAAGGTCTCGGGCACCTGTCTTCTGGAGTGCCTTTCCAACCTGCTGGCCAACGAGATGTTCGACAAAGACCGCCGGGGGCCGGAAGCCTGCGCCGTTATCCTGGAAGACGTGAAACGCCTTGCGGAAAAAACGGAAAACCTGATAATAGTCACCAACGAAGTGTTCGAAGACACGGCCCATTATTCCGGCTCCACCCTGGAATATATCGACGCTCTTGCATATCTCAACTTGCGCACAGCCGTCCGGGCGGACAGGGTCACCGAGGCGGTGGCGGGCATAGGAGTACGAATAAAATGACGCGCAAAATACTTTATTCGCTTATAACGGCCTTTTCCCTCTGGACAAAGATACCGGTCCCGCAGATACCCTGGAAGCAGGAGAACATGGCCTTCGCCCTTCCGTTTTTCGCCCTTGTGGGAGCGGTGGTCGGGGCAGTGCTTTTGGGAGTTTACCACGCCTGCCTGTATCTGGGGGTCTCGCCCGTTTTCCGGGGGGTCCTGCTGGCCCTCGTTCCGGCAGCGGTGACCGGAGGGATACATATGGACGGCTTCTGCGACACGGCGGACGCCCTTGCCTCCCGCCGCGACAGAGAAACGCGGCTCCGCATAATGAAGGACCCCCACGCCGGGGCCTTTGCCGTTATAGCCCTGGTATGCCTCATGCTTTTTTACGCCGGGGCCCTGGGAGAGCTGAAGCAGAGCGGCATATATCTGTGCGCTCTGGGCTTCGCGCTGTCGAGATCGGTCTGCGGAGCGGCCCTCATTTTGTTTCCCGCAGCCACCCCCAACGGCATGGGCGCCCTCATAAAACAGGGAGCGGACAGGCAGATATCGCTTTTTGCCCTGCTGGCGGCGATAGTGGCGTGCCTTGCCGCCGCAGCCTTTATCTCCCCCGCTGCGGAAGGGGCGGCGGCCCTGGTATTCACGGCCCTGCTGATCTGGCTCAGGGTCACCACAGACAAAGCCTTCGGCGGCATGACCGGAGACACGGCAGGCTTTTTCATCACCCTTTCCGAAGCGGCGCTGGCCGCCGCGGCCCTGTTTGTTTAGGAGAACTCTATGGAACTTGTTATCGGAGGCAGAAGCCAGGGCAAGCTGCAGTTTGCCCTGAAGCGGCGCGGCCTCACCCCGAAAGACGCCGCAGACGGAAAGCTGGAGCCGCGGCCCGTGGTATATAACCTGCAGGAATATATACGAAAGGCCCTGGCGGAAAAGCGGGACCCCGAAAAAGAGATAACCGCCTTTGCGGCAGCCCACCCCGATACTGTGTTTGTCTGCGACCAGCTGGGCTGCGGCATAGTGCCCGCCGATCCGGAGGAAAGGCTGTGGAGAGACGTCACCGGCAGGATCTGCTGCCTGCTGGCGGCGGAAGCGGACAGCGTGTTCCGGGTGATCTGCGGCATAGGGCAGAAGATAAAATAAGGCGGCTTTCGGCCGCTTTTTTTTATGCCCGCGCCGGTAGCGCCAGGCGCCGAGGCGAAGGCGACAGAGGGATCTTCGGGGGCACCGCGCGTCTTGCCCCCACGGCGTCATCTCGGCGGAAAATGTACACCGATGAAACGCGAATGCGTTTCAGGCATTTTCCGGTAAGAGACCTTCGGGGGCACCATCTGCCTTTTTCATTATAAGCCGACTGTGTCGGCGCGAAAGGCAGATGGGGGGGCCGTATAAAAGGCCGTGGGCAGTTTCGTGTTCCATTGACAACGCAAGGAAACAACGGATGTGGAGGGGCTGTACAGACGGGAAACGCTATGAAGAGTTTCCGGTGGGATGACCGCGGATGGGCAACTTCTATGACAAGGAGATCTC
Organism: Abditibacteriota bacterium; assembly: GCA_017959625.1. GTDB lineage: Bacteria > Armatimonadota > UBA5829 > UBA5829 > UBA5829 > RGIG7931. The sequence goes on from JAGDAG010000310.1 coordinate 3,440, forward strand.
TTACCGGTTCGCCCATAGGCGAACCGCCGAGATGACACGCAACAGCCAAAAAACGCAACCACTCAGCATAACAACAAAGCCTGAACCTCCGCCGGGGTGGGAGGGGCGGAGCCACTGCTCGAGACTTTGCTTGAGCGTCGCCGACAGGCGCAAGGCAGGAAAAGCGTATATCAGCTTTGCCGTCCGCACCCTTTTATACGGCCCCCCCATTTGCCTTCGGCAAACGGTTCCCCCGAGGATCCCTCTGTCGCCAATGCTCATTCGCATTGACGACGGGATGACGGCGCTTTTTTCAGCGTTTCCGCCGGGATGACCGGCGCAGTAAAACTGAAACCACGTAACTGCTCTGCATAAGAAA
>JAGDAG010000311.1 GCA_017959625.1 Abditibacteriota bacterium
ATATGCGGTAGGCCCTCATGACCTCGGTACGGGCTACCAGCAGGGCGTGCTTCCGGCTGGTATAGCCCAGGCGCACCATGTCCCGGGCTATGTCTTCCGGGTTCCTGCCTTCGGCTATGCCGTCCTTGATCAGGTTCATGATGGCTTCCTTGGCGCTGTACCCGGCGCCTTTGTCCAGCACTTTGCTGAGGGGAGAACCGTCCTGGGTCATACCGATCGCGGTTTCGAAGGCGTCTTTGTTCACGTGGACCATGCTGCTTGCCGGCACTCCGGCTTCGGCAAGGACGGTCTCCGCCTGCTCGATGCCGGTCTCTATGGCGCGCGGCCGCCGGATATGCTATAATAAGTATGAGTGAAAGGAAAGATTTATGAAATACGTATTAGTAGTTTTTGACGGCATGGCGGACGATCCGGCGAGAGTGCCAGGGGGAAAGACCCCCATTATGCTTGCAAGGGCCGACAACCTGCGGGAGATGGCCGCAAAGGGCGCGGTGGGCATAGCGAAAACCACCCCCGGCGGCATGACCCCGGGAAGCGACGTCACCAACATGGGCATACTGGGCTACGCTCCCGAAAAGTATTACAAGGGCAGAGGCGCCATAGAGGCGGCGGCCCTGGGCATCCCCATGGAAGGGTCCGACGTGGCGTACCGGACGAACCTTGTTTCGGTAAAAGACGGCGTTATGCAGGACTCCTCCGCCGGCCATATATCCAACGAAGAGGCGTACCGGCTGATAGACGCCCTCAACGGGCGTTTCGCCTGCGAGAGCTTCCGTTTTTATCCCGGCGTGAGCTACCGGCATATCATGATACTGAAAAACGGCTCCATGGATACAGAGTTCCACGCCCCCTATAAATTTGTAGGGGAGCCCCTGGAAAAGCATATGCCGAGGGGGGCTTTTTCGGAGCTGTTCGCAAGGCTCATAAGAGAGTCGGCAGAGCTTCTTGAGGAGCACCCCGTCAATCAGAAAAGAAAGGCGGAAGGAAAGCTGCCCGCCAACCGCATCTGGTTCTGGGCCCCGGGCATGAAGGCCGAACTCGCCCCCTTCGAAAAGAGGTTCGGCAAAAGCGGGGCCGTGATCGCCGGAGTGGACCTGATAAAGGGCCTGGGCAGGCTTGCGGGGCTTTCGGTCCCCGACGTGGAGGGGGCCACGGGATATACGGACACCTCCTACGAAAACAAGGCGGCTGAAGCGGTGAAAGCCCTTCGGGACCACGATTTCGTTTGGGTCCACGTGGAGGCGCCCGACGAAGCGGGGCACGAACGGGATCTGACGGGAAAAACAAAAGCCATAGAAGCCATAGACGGCGTTATAGTAAAAAGGCTCCGGGAATATCTGGAAAGCCGGGGAGAGGAATACCGCATGCTGCTGATGCCGGACCACCCCACTCCGGTCTCCACAGGCTCCCATAACGCCGAGCCCGTTCCTTTCGTGCTGTACGACAGCCGCAAAGACACGGGAAACAAAACGGAATACAGCGAGGCCGGCGCCCGGACGTCCAACGTTTATCTGGACAACGCCTCGAAGCTTATGGATATCCTTCTTGAAAACGACGCCTTCTGATATCATCAGGCTCCTGGCGGAGCCCGGCAGCAGGATAGTCGCCGCGGTATCCGGCGGAAGCGATTCCGTCGCCCTGCTGCACATCCTTGCCTCTGCGGCAGGCGAGCTTGGCCTGCAAATATACGCGGCGCATTTCAACCACGGGCTGAGAGGCGCCGAATCGGACGGAGACGAAGCCTTTACCAAAGCCCTTTCCGCCTCGCTGGGGATAGTGTGTATCGCCCGGCCCCTGGACGTAAAGGGATACGCCCGCCGGCGGGGGCTGGCCACGGAAGAGGCGGCAAGGCTGCTTCGGTACGAGGCTCTCGGGGAAATAAAAGAAAGCCTTGGCGCCGACTATATCGCCACGGCCCACACCGCCGACGACCGGGCGGAGACCGTTCTGCTGAATATCATCAGGGGGACGGGCCTGGGAGGCCTTTATCCCCTTCCGGCAAAACGCGGCTGCTTTCTGCGGCCGCTGACCGCATTTTCCAAGGACGAGCTGAAGGGATACCTTGCCGAAAACGGCCTTTCCTTTCGCACCGATTCCACCAATCTCACCGATTTCTGCCGCAGGAACATGCTGAGGAACAGGGTCATCCCCCTTTTGGAAAAGGAATTCAACCCTTCCCTCAGGCGCGCCCTTGAGGGGCTGGGGGAGCTGGCGGAGGAAGCGGACCGCTTCATCCGTTCCGAGACCCGCCGTTTTATGGAGGATGCGGGGACGCCCGTTCCCGTTGAAAGCCTGCTGGAGCAGCCAGCGATAATACGGTATTCCGCCATCCGGGAGCTGATAAAAGAGGCAAAGGGAGAATACAAAGACATAACCCTGGGCGAGATAAAACGGGCAGACGGCCTGCTTTCGGAAGGCCCTTTCAAAACGGAGCTTACGGGCGGTGGGCTTTACGCAGTCTCCGACGGACGGTTTTTCCGGGTAGAAAAAAAGGGCCCGGGGGAAGAAACGGCCGGCGAATACCTGCTTGAGCCGGAAGGCTCGGTGAGGGCGGGAAAATACACGGTGCGCTGCGAGGCCGCCGCCCGGAAAGGAAAAACCGGCAAAATCGCGCTTTACGCCGCCGATACCTTGTTCCCCCTTCGGATAGCCTTTGCCACCCGGGAAATACGCAGGCTTTATATGGAGCCGGTGGGCATGGAAGGAAAACACAAAAAAATATCCCGCATCCTGAAGGATATGCATATATCCGAAAATGCGGGAAGCGAGGTTTTGGTCTTTTTTGACTGCAGCGGCCGGCCTTTATGGATACCGGGCTGCACTCCGGGGGCGCAGATAAAAACAAAAGGAAAAGCCCTTTACAGGGTCACCCTTGTTTAAGGAGATATTCCCTGTCTCTGTTATACAGGTGCCCCGCGGAAAGATACATGGAATTGGGGCTCATAAAATGCGAGAATTCAAAGGTTATGGCTTTCTCGTAGCCCGCCTTCTCCGCCGCCTTTAATTTCAGCAGCAGCTTTTCCCACTTGATGGGCAGAAACTTTATGGGCATATCCCGGTCGAAGGTCTCGGTATTGGTGCGGCATTCTATGCCGTATCTGTCCCCCAGGGCCTTGTTGGCCGCCAGAAAATCCGGCAGCTCGTCATAATCCACCTGGCCGTCCTGAAAGGCCACTATATCCACGCAGCCGCTTATGTCGGCAAATATCTGTTCCCACTCTTTGAAATGCTCGTCCACGGTTATC
>JAGDAG010000312.1 GCA_017959625.1 Abditibacteriota bacterium
AAAGACCGACCTCGTCACCGACGGGAACGCCGACGGCCTCACCATATACAAGGGCGAGAAAAACGGCGGATATTATCTGTGGATCAAAAACTCCCGCTCAATAGAGATAGCCTTCACCGCAAAGCTGTATTATCTGAAGGGCGCCGTAAAGGAGAGGACTGTATTCTGGCTGGTGGGCAGCCGTTTCAGGAGCCAGCTGGAGCCCCTGCCGGATCTGGAGAAGTTCTGATGGCAAGGGATTTCTGCGGCGCTTTCGCCGATTTCGGAGCAGCGGAGGAATGGCTCCGGCGCCTGGCGGCGGACACGCCTCCGGCGGCCTTCGAGGCAGGGGGGCTCTCTGTTATCTGCGGGACGGCGTCCGGCAGAGAAAGGTGTTTTGGACGGCGGCTCTGCCGCATAAGGAGGATCGTTAAATGAGATTTTTGCTGTTTGCCCTTGCGTTATTGCTGTTTTCATCGGCGGCGTTTTGCGGGGCCCTGAAGAGCTATACCGATATATATTTTATCGGCGGCGGCATACACCGCTATTTCAGCGCGGGAGACGCGACGGTGGTAAAGCTGCCCGGAGGGAAGGTGCTGGGCATAGACTTCAACAAACACGACAGGAAATACGACGTGTGGACGGACGAAGCCGGCAACAAGGTCACCGCGGCGGAATACCTTTATGAGCAGTATAAGGAGCTGGGGATAAACAGGCTGGACTATATAGTTATCAGCCACTGGCACGGCGACCACTCCGGCGGCCTTGTGTATCTCATGGAGCAGGGCTTCGACCTCTCCGGCGCCACCGTGTTCATACCGGATGCCGACACTGCGGAAAAGCTTTGCGCGGACCCCCACGCCGCTTACGGCGAAGTCCGGGCCAACTATCCCTCCGTCACCAAAATGCTGGAGGAAAGGGGCTGCAGGATAGTGTGCCCCGGGGACGGGGACAAGGCGTATCTGTCGGGAGCCTCTCTCACCCTTTACAACAACGAGCAGGGCTATCTGGATTTTAACAGGAACTACAATAACTATTCCCTGGTCTGCTGCCTGGAATACGCGGGGCAGAAGGTGCTCTTTACGGGAGACTGCGACGCGGAGGCCCAGAAGCATATGGCCCCCGATATGTTCAAGGTGCAGGTGCTGAAGAGCATGCACCACAGCTGGGTGCCCGTGGACGATGATTTCATAGCCCGGACAGACCCCGATATGGTGATAAGCATGGACGGCAACGCCCACGACAAGTATCTTTACGAGCCCAAATCCGAGATACAGCCCTGGGCGGAAGAACACAAAGTCCCCCACTTGCGCACCAACCTGAACGGCACCATCGGGATAAGGCTTTCCCGGAAGGGTGTCAGCCTGCTCACCGACAGCAAGCCCTTCGTGCGGGAGAAGCAATAGGCCGGGTTTTTTTAGCTATCGGGTATAAAGGAGTTGTAATATGCGCGAAAGAAGCGGATCTGTTTTCCTGCTCACGGCGCCTGCGGCGCCTTTGAGGCAAATTTCTGATATAGAGAAGGAACTATGAACCCGGATATGGAACCCCTCAGCCGGGAGGAAGAACGGTTCGGCTGTTGTTGCACTGTGTTGGTGGGTGTCGTTTTACCTGCATAGGTCATGATATGGTATGCTTTTACCCAATGGCCTCTGAAGTCCGGGCTCACAGCCCTTGTTTGCATAGCGGAGGCGGTCATTTTCTTTAACGACAAAATAAAGATGCCGATCCGCCTTGCGGCCGCCGCCGCGGGTACCTTTTGCGTTTTGTATATCATGGTTTTTTTGAAATAGATCCTTTCCGGCCGGGGAGCCTTGCTTTCCGCCGGAAGATGGTTTGGAGCGATTTTGGGAAACAGATTTTCATATGAGAGCTGCTGCGGCTGCGCCGTAATCATAGTTGTCGCAATTATAGTTGCGGCTCCGGCGCTGCTGATAAAGACCGTCCCCCCGAAGGTGTGGTTCGTTGCGCTCACCCTTTTGTGGGAGTTATTATGGGCTTTGCTGGCAAGGCCCCGGAAATTCACGGAAGCCTTTGAGGACCGGCGGGACAAGGCGGAATTCGTTAGCGGAAAAGGGGTCTGGCTCGTCTCAAAGGAAGTCCTGGAGCTCCGGCGCTGCCGCGGGGCGGCCCTTTTGGCCCGGGAGCTTGCTCCCGGCTCTCTTGAGGGCGTTTGCGAGGCTCTGGACGTCGGCGT
>JAGDAG010000313.1 GCA_017959625.1 Abditibacteriota bacterium
AGGCTTGTGGACCTGGACGGGTATCTTGGCCGCGACTTTGTGTATATGCGCGTTTCGAACCCGGACAAAAAAGACCCGCAGGTCCCCGGAGATGCTTTTCTGGAACGCTTTACCCTTTACGGAGTATATGGCTGCGAAAAGGTGCTGGTGAAGATCGAAGGCGTCGAGGGCAAGACCGAAGCGGGCGAAGTGAAGTGCAAATGCTGGTAGGCCGCTTCGCGTGTCTTTGATGACATAAAGCCGGAAGAAAGGACTTCCGGCTTTTTTTTCCGCGGGCGGATCATGTTAAGGGCGCGGCCCGGAAGAGTCCGCAAGGTATCCTTCCAGGATCGCCGCGGCGCTTTCGATTATCCGGGGGCAGGGGCGGGCCCTGTAATACTCCGGGGTCCTTTCTTCCGGCTCGGGGCTCTGTTTTGCCGTCCGCAGCGCCAGAAGCTCCCGGCAGACTATGGAGCCGTTTTCCTTTTTGAAGAGCTCCGCCAGATGCTGCACTTTTTCGTAAAGGGCTTTTTTTGCCTCTTTGTCCGAAACGTCCCGGGCGTTTTCGGTTATCCCCAGCACTATGAACATACCGCTCACGGCGCCGCACACTTCTCTCAGGCGTCCCATGCCTCCTCCGAAGGGCGCGGCGGCCTTAAGGGCCGTTTCCGCTTCGTCCCCCAGAAGGTCGGCAAAGGCGCCGATTATACACTGGCTGCAGTTGAAGCCTTCTCTGAAAAGGGCGGCGGCTTTTTGGCTTCTCTTCATTTTGCCCGGCCTTCCCATACCTGCTGCAGCATATATCCGGCGGCGCTCATGTATTCGCCGGGGACGTCTTCGATAAGGCCCCTGTCGCACAGTTTTGCTATACGGCTGTCTATGGGGAGGCGCGCCAGCACCGGGATCCCTTTCGCCTCGGCAACGGCGTCTGTTTCGCTTTCGCCGAAGATCTTTATCTTTTCTCCGCAGCGGGGGCACAAAACCCAGCTCATATTTTCAACTATGCCCAAAACCGGGATCTGCAGCATGCCGGCCATTTTTACGGCCTTTTCCACTATCATCCCTACCAGCTCCTGAGGAGACGTCACCACTACTATGCCGTCCAGGGGTATGGACTGGAACACGGTGAGGGGCACGTCGCCGGTGCCCGGAGGCATGTCGATGAACATTATATCCACGTCGTCCCATATGACGTCGGTCCAGAACTGCTTCACCGCTCCCGCTATCACCGGGCCTCTCCATACCACGGGATCGTCGTCATTGGGCAGCAGCAGATTGATGCTCATTATCTGGATATTTTTCTTTTTTGAATATACGGGCAGTATGCCGTCCTCGCAGCCCATGGCCTTTTCGGTTATCCCGAACATCCTGGGTATGGAGGGCCCCGTGATATCCGCATCCATGACGGCGGTCCTTCTGCCCATGTCTGCGGAAAGCACCGCCAGCATCCCCGCTACAAGAGATTTGCCCACGCCGCCCTTGCCGCTGACCACACCGATTATCCGTTTTACCTTTGACAATTTGTTGGGCTGTTCCAGAAAATCCTCTTTGCCGCATTTTTCGGCGCAGTTTTCGCAATTATGATCGCAAGCCATAATGATATCGTTCCTTTTTTACTGAATTGCTCTTTTGGGAGCCTTTGGATCCGCAATGGATACGCGAGGGGAGGCTTGTCTCCCGGCCCGGCGGTCCATTACAGATTATAGCATTTTTCTCCGTGAAAATAAAAGTTGAAAAAAGGGCGGGGATAAACTATAATGATAATGGATGCCGAAAGGCAAATAACAGATCGCAGGAAGATATACTATGAAAATCAACAGGACATGCTGCTTTGAAGAGTTTGAGAAGGCGCTGCGCAGGAAGGAAAGGCCCCGCCGCATAAGCTTTTACGAGCACATCGCTTCCCCCGGCTTCATGAAGGAAGCCCAGGCCCTGATGGGTATCGATACTTCGGATCCGTATAAGGCTTACGTGGATTTCTGGATAGGCATGGGTTTTGACACGGTGCCTCTGGAGATATCCTTCGACTGCCCCCGCCCCGAAGGGCACAACGCCCTGTCCGAGGGGAGCGAGGCTCTGGTATGCATACGCACCATGGAGGATTTCGAAAAATACCCGTGGCCCGACCCCGATAAGTGCGTGCCCTTTGAAGAATACGAAAAATACGCCGCATATCTCCCCGAGGGGGCAAAGCTCACCTGCGGAGTGTGCGCCGGGCCCTACGAATGGGTCTCCACCATGATGGGCACCATAGGCCTCTCCTACGCTATAATCGACGCTCCGGAGCTGGTGGACGCCATGTTTGCAAAATTCGGCGACATGTATCCCCGGGCGGTGAAGTGCCTTGCGGAGATGCCCTTCGTGGGGGCTCTGAGGCAGGGAGACGATCTGGGTTTCAAAAGCTCCACCTTTCTCTCGCCGGAGCAGCTGAGAAAGTGGGTGTTCCCGATCTACAAAAACATGGTGCGGGAAGCCCACGCAAAAAACAAGCCCTTCATTCTGCATTCCTGCGGAAATCTGAAGGAGGTCTACGACGATCTCATCGACGGCGTGGGTATAGACGCCAAGCATTCCTTTGAAGACACCATACTGCCCGTAAGCGAATTCAAAAAAAAGTACGGCGGCAGGGTCACGCCTCTCGGAGGGCTGGACGTCGATTTTATCTGCAGAGGAAGCGAAGAGGAGATAAGGGCCTACACCAGAAAAAACATCGATATGTGCTGGTACGACGGATTCTGGACCTGCGGGACCGGAAATTCGCTGACGGATTATATGCCTGTCCGGAACTATTTTTACGTTCTGGACGAAGCAATAAAATATACCTCGTGAAAGGAGACGCCATGAGCGACGAAGAAGTAAAGGAAAACGGGACCGGCGCCGAAGAAGGCGGCGGGGAAGGGAAGATGCCCAGCCCCGAAGAACTGCTGGGAATGATATTTGCGGGCATGGAGACCAGGCAGGTGCTGGGAGTCATGTTCGGCATCCTGGGAGAGAAAGCCTGGGAGAACCTGGGCCTCAAGCTTCCCTACGGCAAAAAGGAAGAATGTACGGATCTTGATTCCGCCAAGATAGCCATCGATACCCTGGAATTCATTACCGGAAAGATCGGCGACAAGTTTTCCGCCGAAGAAAAGAAGTTTGCCGACAATCTGGTGGCGCAGCTGCAGATCAATTACGTGACGAAAAGCGCGCAGCGGGAAAAGTGAAAAAAACGATAATCTGTCTGCTGCTTGCGGCGGCGGTATTGAGCGGCTTCTTTATATACAGATACCGGCAGAAATGCACCGTTTACGTAAACAGCGAGCCCTGCGTATGCGTGTCCGACAGGCGGACCGCCGAAGAATTGATCGCCGGCATCAAAGGCGGCTATGCCGAAAAATACGGCAAAAAGATTTCAGTTATCGAAAACGTGGAACTCAGAAACGGCGCCTCGGGCAAGGCGCTGGACAGGGATGAAGCAAAGGCGGTACTTGAGAAAAAGCTTACTCCGGGAGAAGAGTGTTTTGCGGTGGTGGCCGACAGTAAGACCGTGTGCGGTTTTTCTTCAAAGGAGGAGGCGGGCCGTTTTCTGGTCTATTCCAAGCAGCAGTTCACCCCGTCCTCGGGAGAATATGAAGAGCCGGAATTCAAGGAAAAGGTGCTCATAAACGCCACTCTCATAAACCCCGATATGATCTACGGCTCCGCCGAGGACGCCTTCGACGCCGTTTTCAAAAACAAATCGGTAAAACGGAACGAAGGAGCCCAGCATTCCGTGCGGAAAGGGGAGACCGCTTCCGCCATTGCCCGGAGATACGGCCTCCGGCTCAAAGAGCTTGCGGCCCTGAATCCGGGGTTCGACCTTAACAGGCTGAAGCCGGGGAACCTGCTGAATATCTCAAGGAATGCCAAGCCGGTATCCCTGACCGTGGTGGTGCGCCAGGAAAAAACCGTTACGGAAAGCGTTGCGCCGAAAACCACGAAGGTATCCAGCGAGCTGCTCCCTTACGGAAAAACCAAAGTGCTGAACCCGGGAAAGGCGGGAAAGAAAAAAACCAGATACGCTTTTTGCTATCATAACGGGCGGCCCGTCTCAAAAGAGGTGATAAGCGAAGAATACGTCGCCATGCCCGTCAACCGCCAGATCGCCGTGGGGATAAAGGCGGCGATACCATAAAAAAATAAAAAAAATATTGACTTTAGACGCCCAAGTAAATTATAATATACTTGAGAGTAAGTTATATCGACAAGGAGTTTGATATGAAAAAAGATTTACCTATGCCCATCGTGATTGCTGTTATAGTAGTCGTTGTAGTGCTGGTAGCCGGCGTTTATATGCTTCTCGGCAACAGGAAAACACCTGCCGAGATCCCGACTCTTCCTGCGCCTACCGACGGTTCTTACGTTCCTCCTGCAGGAAACGGCGCGACACCGGCACCCGGCCTGCCTACGCCTCCTCCTCAGCCCGGAAACTAAGGGAAATCGTAAACAGGGCAGCTTTCGGCTGCCTGTTTTTTTTGCTTGCATATTTATCGGCAATTATGTTATAATATACTGTATTTGATTGAACGAATGACTTTCCTGCTTTGTGAAAACAAAGCCAAATTTGTCCATAGGGAGGTGAAAAGTCATGATTCGAGATTACGAAGCCTTCTACATCCTGAATCCGGAATTAACCGAAGACGAAGCAAACGAATTCGTGGAAATGATAGGCGGGATAGTGGAGCAGAACGGCGGGACCGTCCTTTCGAAAGGTATCTGGGACAGGCGGGCTCTTGCCTACGAGATCAACCGTTTTAAGGAAGGCGTATACTGCCTTATGTATTTTGAAGCGGACAGCAGCGTTCCCGCTTTGATAAACAGGGCCTTCCGTATCAATGATGACGTTATCAGAGGAATGATAACCATTATCGACAAACGATACGTGGATACCGCCGAGATCAAGGCTCCCGGCGCCGGCGCCGAGGCAGAAAAAGAAGAGAGCCAGTCCATCGTTCCCGATGCGGAACCCGTTATTCCTACCGACGAGGAAATGGAAGTCATCATGACGGCCGGCGAAGAACCTGCCGCTGAAGACGCCGCAGAAGACGCTGCAGCGGAAGCGCCTGCCGCAGAAGATGCCGCAGAAGAAGCGCCTGCCGCAGAAGAATAGATCCAGGAGAGCAGCATGATAAACAGTGTTGTGCTTACAGGCAGGATAGTTGCCGACCCCGAGCTCAGGCATACGCCGTCCAACGTTTCGGTGGTGAGTTTTACTCTTGCTGTCGGAAAGCGGTTCAGGCCCCAGAACGGCGGGCCGGACGCCGATTTTATAGACTGCGTCGCGTGGCGTCAGCAGGCAGAGTTTATATCCAATTATGTCAGAAAGGGCAATCTTCTGTGTGTGAAGGGGTCCCTGAGCACAATGACTTATACTGCTCAGGACGGTTCCAACAGAAAAGCGTATGAAGTAGTTGTTGACGACGTCCATAACTGCACGTCGTCTCCCAGCGACGGACAGCAGGCCTCAGCCCAGCAGGTCCCTCCTCCCGATCCCTTTGCAGATCCGGGCGAGAACTCTGCGGGTTCCGGTTATGCCCCGTATCCCGGCGATAAAACAACAGACAAGGATCCCGATTTCGATCCTTTTGCAGATGATTAAGCAAGGAGCAATATAATTATGCCAGCATTTCAGAGACCTGCGCGGCCCGTTGCCAAAGGAAACGGCAAGTGGAGACCCAGAAGAAAGGTCTGTCAGTTTTGTGTAGATAAAGTTGAATATATAGATTACAAGAATATCGGTAAGCTGAAAAGATACGTTACCGACAGCGGCAAGATCCTCCCCAAGAGAGTCACCGGCACCTGCGCTTCTCACCAGAGAATGCTCAGCGGCGCCATCAAAAAGGCGAGAGAGATCGCTCTTTTACCTTTCGTTGCCGACTGATCCCGGAGTAAAACACGTTTTTTTTGCATAAAACCGTTGTTTTTAAAAAAAACTATTTACTTTTGATCCGATTTATTGTATAATAGAGACATACGCCATTGCAATGGTATTTATTGTGCTAAGGAGAAAATGATATGGAAGCATATTGTGTAAAGTGCAAAGCAAAAAAGGAAATCAAGGACCCTAAGCAGGTTACCATGAAGAACGGCAAGCCTGCTGTGACCGGCACCTGCCCCACCTGCGGAACCAAAATGTTCAGAATAGGCAAAGCCAACTGATTTCCAACTGTTTTTTAGAAGATGCTTAGCTGTTTCAGCCAAGCATTTTTTTTGTATCCGGGGCGCCTGTTATATCGTCAAAAAAAACCTGCCGCAAAAGGCAGGCTTTTTTTTGCTGTTTTTATTCTTCGTCCTCTTCCACAAAGAAACTGATCCCTGCGTTGGGGGCCTTGATATATTCGTTTCCTTCCTTTACCGATACCGTTACCGGGCCCGGCGAGGAAAAGGTCTGTCCGGCTGAATCCGTGCCTCTGACCTGCCCGTTTAGAGTGAATATCTCGGTTTTTATATCGTACGTTACGCTATCGGCAAGTATCACCCTGTCTTTTTCCTTTATGGTGACTGCGTCCCGGGCAGTGATGATCCGGGCTTTGTAATCGTATTCCCCGTGACCGGCGGTGACCGTTATGTCCCGGGTGATCTCTTTTTCCACGTCGGCCCTTTTTTCCGGGTCCCGGATGTTTTCCGTAAAGCTTTTTCTGATGACAGCCGAAACGTTGCCTTCGGCCTTAACGATCTTGTTTTTGAAATCCCCCGTGCCTTTGTCGGCGGTGATATCCGCTTCCGGCGCTGTGGCGAAGAGCTTTCCGGGTGAAAAAGCGGTGTTTTTGTCTTTGTTGTATTCCACGTATTCGCTTTTCAGAGTGATGTCGTTATGGAGTATCCTTACGTTGCCTTTAAGGATGACGTTTTTGTTTTTGTCTCCGTAAGGTATATCCGTCATATCGGCAAAAACCTTTATTTCTTTTTTTTCGGCTGCGGAATACAGCATGCCGCCCAAAAGTACGGTAAGGACAAGGGCGATCGCAAAGGCTTTTTTCATATCATTTTCCTCTAAATATGGTCATCTCTGTTTTAGTCAGCTTTATGTGCCCCGAATCAAGGTCTATTATGCCGTTTGCCGCCGAGGCTTTTCCGTCGGGAGTCTTTATGCCGATTTTTTTCGGGGCGCTTATAACGTTATTTGCGGCAAAAAATCTGCAGGTCCCGGTGGAAACGTCGGCGGTTTTTGTTTTGATCCCCACGTTTCCGTCGGCAAGGATAAGCTGCCGGTACGGATCGTACAAAAGGGCCCTGCACGTAAACGACACGGGGCTGCCGCCGGATAAAAATCGTACTTTTACGTTATGGCTGTTTATCCTTTCCCCGTCCCGTGACAAGACCGCCTTTTCTGCGGAAAAAGCCACCGCGGGCCTGCCATTCAGATAATGGATGACCGATGCGTTTTTCATCACCGCCGTTTTCTCTCCGGGGCCCCTCTCCGGAAGGTTTGCCCTGTTATAGACGTACCATCCGGATAAAGCAAGAACGATGCACAGGACGGCGATGAGGGACGGGACCGTTTTTTTCATCACAGCTCACCGATCCTTTCCGCAAAGGCAAACAGTTTGTCCGTGTCCGGCTTTCCGGATGCCGCCCGGGCGTTTTGCATCTCATATAAAAGCGTTTCTGTCTGCAAGGCGTTTATATCCAAAGGCGTTATCCCGTTGGCGCGGGCAAAGCTTTCGGTCTTCGGGTCATACGAGACGGAAACGAAGGGAACGTTTTCCGACGCCGCAAAGATCATGGAATGCAGCCTTACGCCTATGAGCAGCCTTGCCCCGGCGATGAGTCCCTTCTGCCCGGCGAAGCCGGTATCCGGGTCCGCCGCCGCTATGCCGGGAATAAGCATATCTTCGCTGCCGAACATGGGGACAAGGAGAGGCGTCGATGCGGTTTTTTCCGCATATACGGAAACGGCTTTTCGTAACGGGGCAAGATAAGAGTTGTCCTTGTAGGGCCTCGGGCAGATGACGAAATAATCTTTTTCCATGCCGGCTATCCCGGGCAGCCCGTCCGCAGGCTCCTTCCGGCACAGAAAAGCCGGATCCGGCACCAGGGACGCTGCGATGCCGAAGCTTTTCAGAAAGCCTTCCGATTCCGCATCCCTTACGGAAACGAGGTC
>JAGDAG010000314.1 GCA_017959625.1 Abditibacteriota bacterium
CCGAAAAAGCTTCTTATGGCCGAGGTTATGGGCTTGTTGGTGATGAGATAGCCCGGCGTGACCTTTTCCTGGTTCTTGGGATTGGCTGCATTCTGGGTGTTGGGATGCCCCATTTTTTCCTGGCAGACCTTCTGGAGCTTGTTGAAGCCGCCTCTCAGCTGGTCCTGCAGCAGCTCGCCCACCGAACGCACGCGTTTGTTTTCAAGATGGTCGATCTCGTCGGTGACGCAGTTCTTCACCTTTACGGCGCAAAGCTCCGTAAGGGTCTCGGGGGAGTTGCTGATGATGGCGTCCAGCCTGCGGCTGCCCTCCGGATCAAGGACGAACGAGCCGTCTTCGCTTATGTTGAACCTGATGCCGGAGGCGATGTCGATGAACTCGGCGTAGTCTGCCGAAGAGAACATATATCCCTTCCGGCATTCCGCGAACATCTTGCGGAAACGCACCAGTTTCCCGAGCCTGCTGCCGGGAAGCTTTTTAGCGACTTCCCTTTGTTTTGTGGCCGCTTCTTCCTTCGCTATATATTCGTCCACCGTCTCAAGGGCTTTGTCCCGCTTTTCCGCGTCGAAGCTGTAAACGATGACGCCGTCCTGGTTCAGGCTGATGATGTATTTGATGAGCTGTATCAGGTCGTCTCTGGTTATGGAACGTATGGGCTCCAGGTTGTTGTTGGAAAACTCCGGCAGATCCAGAAGCAGTTTTTTGTTGATCTTGTATCTGCCTACGGCCCCCAGGTCGTAACGCCTGTTGTCAAATATATAATTCCTGAGATACGCTCTTGAAGACTCTCTGTCTTCAACGATGCTTTTGTTGGAGTTCATATAGATATAAAAATTGCGTATGGCCTCCTCGGCATCCAGTATCTCATGGGTCCGCGCGCCGGCGTTGTAATCGGCGTAGTTCCGGTGCTGTTCGCATTTCAGGGTCTCGGAAATGAAGGGGTCCAGCTTGTAAACTTCAAGGAACCCGGCCCCGATCTCGAATATCTTCTGGGCGGTATCGCGGTCGATCATCTCGCCGGCAAGGCAGAGGATCTCGACGTTCTCATCGGCTTCGATCTTCCTTACGGCGTCTTCGATGGTCCTGATCCCGGGGTTGTCGGCGTCGTCGGCGATCAGGTCCCGGACCTTCGGCCAGTAGGCTTCCGGCTCTGCAAGGACGATCTCCGGATTGTCTTCGCCGCCGCGGGCGCAGACGGTCTTCACGGGGCGCATGCCTTCTATGGAATACTCGCTGAAATTCCTGCGGGTCTCTTTTACGGAATCGGCTTTGATCTGTTCCAGATCCGCATCCTTTATATATTTGCCCTGGATCCTGATAAGCTTTTCGCCTCTCGGATCGAACTTATACAGGTCCTTCTTGAAGACCCGGAGCATCTTGTCCGTTTTCGGGTCGGGATCCTTCGACGGGACCACCACGTAGGGGTCTCTGATCACTTCGCCCGTTTTGGGGTTTACCACGGGTTCGCCGTTTTCGTTGTAATCGGCGTAATGGTAAAAGGATTCGCATTTGAAGGTCCTCTCCACCGGGACAAAGGTCTTTTCGCCGAAAATATTAAGTATATCAAGAGTGGTTGAGGTGGTTTGCCCCAGCTCCTTGTCGTAGATATAGTCGGGAGAGAGTACGTATTCGCGGAAACGGTAGTTTTCGTCTTTGTATAAACCGGTCAGAAGGTCTTTGACGCGCTTGTAATCGGCCTTTGTGAATACGGCGGGCTTTCCGTTTTTCTTTCTGCAGGAAAACACCGGCTCGCCGGTGACGGGATTCGTGATATCCTTTGGAAGCTCTTTTCCTATAAGGGAAGGCAGATAAACGGGGCACGCCTCGCTTATGGCGCTGAACGCTCTCAGGAGCACCGTAAGCGGGAATTTGTCGGACTGGGCCAGTTTTGCCTGCATTATGCCTCTTGCATCCGTCTCCACCTCCAGCCAGCAGCCGTTGCCGGGGATTATGCGCCCGGTATAAAGCATGGTGCCGGAAATATCGATATTGTCTTCAAAATACGCTCCGGGAGAGCGGGTCAGCTGAGAAACGACAACACGCTCGGCGCCGTTGATAACAAAGGTCCCTTTGTCGGTCATTATGGGAAGCTCGCCGAAATAAAGGGTCTCGGGGATGATCTCCTTTATGGCGCCGCTTTCATCCTTGACAACAAGCTGGCATTTTATTCTGATAGGCCTTTCGTAAGTCGAATTGTCTCTGTAGCGGCATTCTTCTTCGGTGAATTTTGGCTTGCCCAATTCGTAATCCAGCAATTCAAGAGAATACTTGTTGCTTTCCTGGTGGTCTTTGATAGGGGAAAAACTTCTGAAAAGCTCTTTGATGCCTTTGCTAAGAAACCAGTTATAGGATTCAAGCTGCAGTTCTACCATGTTGGGAACATTGCTTTCCATCAGGGTCCTTTTGGTCTTATGTTGTATTTCTTTCATCCTGACCTCCTGAAATATGAAACACAAAGCACGATAAAAGCGAGTCTTTTCTGTTTATAGATACGACAAAAAACACTGAATGCAAACCATGCGTTCCATAGGTTCAGTGTTTTTATTCTTTAAAAAATTGTGTAGCTCTCGATCTCAAATTAACGTCCGCGATAAAAAGGAAAATAAGGCGGGGTCACGGGACCCCGCGTTATTCTTTTGCAATAATGGTTACTTGACGGTGATGGTGGCGCCGGCTTCTTCTAGCTTGCCCTTGATCTCTTCGGCTTCTTCCTTGGAAACGCCTTCCTTGACGTTCTTGGGAGCGCCGTCAACAACCTCTTTGGCTTCCTTGAGGCCCAGGCCGGTTATCTCGCGGACGACCTTGATCACGTTGATCTTCTTGTCGCCTACGCTGGTCAGTTCTACGTCGAAGCTGGTCTTCTCTTCGGCTTCCTCGGCGGGAGCGGCGGCTCCGCCGGTAACGGCAACAACGGGAGCGGCGGCGGTTACGCCGAATTCTTCCTGCAGGGCTTCCTTGAGCTCTTTGAGTTCAAGAGCGGTCATTCCTTTGATGGTTTCAACTATTTCAGCAATGTTTGCCATTTTTTAAATTCCTCACTGATGATTGATTTTTGTAGTTTGTTTCTGTTTGTTACGCTTTTTCTTTTTGGTCTATTATCGCTTCAAGAGTCCAGACCACGTCTCCGAGCATGGAATTCAGGGTGCCGACAAGTCCGGAAAGAGGAGACTCGACGCCGCCGATGATGGAAGCGATGAGCTCCAGCCTGGACGGTATCGTACTCAGCTCTGTGACCTGAGCCTTGTCAAGCACTGCGCCTTCAACGTATCCGCACTTGATCACCAGAGGCTTCGGGCCCTTTGTGAATTCGGTAAGAGCCTTTGCCAGAGCGACCGGATCGTCGGGAGAATAAGCAATAGCGGTGGAGCCTGCAAGATCCTTTACCGCTGCTTCGGCGGGAGTGCCGGAAGCGGCAATGGTGAGAAGGGTGTTTTTGACTACCTTGTAGGTTCCGTTGGTTTCCCTCAGCTTTTTTCTGATGGAAGCCATTCCCTCAACATCGATACCGTTGAAGTCGGTCAATATAACGGAATTGTTGTCAAGAATATCCTTTATATTGTTGACTGCTTCAACCTTTTCGGGACGCGGTGTTCTTGAGAAGTCCTTCATGGATAACCTCCTTGTAAGAATTACGCTTGTGCCGTATGCTTATAAAAAGCTGCTTTTCCGAAAAAAAGCAGCCCTGAATTCTATGAGCTACGTATTTTCCTCGGCTGGATCGTTTTAAACCCGAAGGTTCCAACTGTCTACGGCACTTACGCAGTAAGATCAGCAATATGCTGAAAAATTTATTTCTTTGCCAGCTTGGCCGCTTCCGTAGTGTCTATGGCGACGCTGGGCCCCATAGTGGAAGAGACGAATATGTTGACAAGATATTTTCCTTTTGAGCTTGAGGGCTTGGCCTTCAGCAGAGCCGCCACCAGAGTCAGAAAGTTTTCTGTCAGCTGTTCGGCGGTGAATGAAGCCTTGCCTATGGGGGCGTGGATGATGCCGGCCTTTTCGACGCGGTATTCCACACGGCTGGCCGTCTTGATCTCCTTGACCACCTCGCCGATGTTGGGAGCCACGGTTCCGGCCTTCTTGGAAGGCATCTTGGCGCGGAGTATGGAACCCAGTTTTCCCACCAGCGCCATCACGTCGGGGGTGGCCAGCAGCACTTCAAAATCCATCCAGCCGCCCTGGATCTCCTTTACCAGTTCTTCTCCGCCAACTGTGTCGGCGCCGGCGTCAAGAGCTTCCTGCACCTTGTCGCCCTTGGTGATCACGGCCACCTTTCTGACCTTTCCGGTGCCGAAGGGAAGGCTTGCCGTCCCTCTTACCATCTGGTCGCCCTGGCGGGGATCGACGCCCAATTTGATGGCAACGTCGATAGTTTCGTCAAATTTAGCCGTTGCAGCCTTTTTTATGAGTTCGAAAGCTTCCATGGGAAGCATAGGAGCGTTTTTGCCTACGGTCTCGGCAGCTGCTTTATATCTTTTTCCTTTTAAAGCCATTGTTATTCTCCTGGATATGCAGTCCGCATTCTGCGGCTCACGACCCGAAGGTCTCCCATCTGCATTGCTGTCTAATCTGTGATAGTGATACCTGCGCTTCTGGCTGTGCCCGCCAGAGTTTCCATGGCCGCCTCGACGTCGTCTGTGTTAAGGTCGGGCAGCTTCTTTTCGGCCAGCTCTCTGAGCTGGGCCCTGGTGATGGAACCCGCTTTGGTCTTGTTGGGTTCGCCGGACGCTTTTTCTATTCCGGCGGCCTTCTTCAGCATGACTGCCGCGGGAGGCGTCTTGGTGATGTAGGTATAGGTCCTGTCTTCATAAATAGTGATGACAACGGGAATGGTGTCGCCCATCATGGAAGCGGTCTTTTCGTTGTAGCTTTTTATGAACTCCATCATGTTGATTCCGTATGGAGACAGAGCAGGGCCCACAGGGGGGGCAGGTGTTGCTTTACCGGCGGCAAGCTGAAGTTTTACGATACCGGCTATTTTTTTTGCCATTTTTTCCTCCACATACCGTAGGGATATTTCTTGCAGTGAAACGGGACTTCGTCCCTCCTACGTAAAATATATTTTAATTCTCCAAAGATTCGTAGTTTATGATCATTTTTCTCTGGTTGCCGTTCATGTCTATAAGGATGACCGCTTCCAGCTTGTGTATGTTGATTTCTTCTATGACTCCGGAATAACCTTCGAAAGGACCGCTCTTTATGCTGACGGTCTCGCCCACCTTGAGCCGGACGTCGGGCTGTTCCCTGGTGTCGGAAACGGATTTCTTTATGGCTTCTATCTCGGAGTCGGCGATGGGTTCGCCGAGGATGCCGTTGCCTATAAAGCCTATAACGCCTTCCGTATCGTTTATGATGTGCCAGTTGTCCGAGGACCTGAGATCGGCGTTGACGAAAACGTAGCCGGGATAAAGCTTCTGCTCCGCTTCCCGTACCTTTCCGTCTCTTTTTCTGTAAACGATCTTTTTGGGAACATATACCTCGGGTATATCTTCCTCTTTGTTCAGTAGCGCTATTTTTGCTTCAAGCGTGTGTTTTACCTTGTCTTCATGACTGGTAAACACCTGCAGGGCATACCAGTTTGTTTTTTTCATCGGCGAAGGTCCTAAAGATGGGCTATTTTTCTGATGATAACGCCGTAGATCGCGTCAAGTCCGCCAAAATAGAGCCCCGACAGTATGACAGCCATAAGGACGACGGCAGTGAGATGCTTGAGCTCGTCCTTGGTTGGCCACGTGGTCTTGAATCTGGTTTCGGTGTATGATTCCTTCAGAAACTTTCCGAGCCTTTTCATCGCTCCTTCTTCTGAAGCCTTGTCAGCTGCCTTTTTCTGCTGGTTATTGCCGGCCATATAAAAAGCTCCTAAATAAAAATAGTGGCAGGGGCAACAGGATTCGAACCCGCGACATTCGGTTTTGGAGACCGACGCTCTACCAACTGAGCTACACCCCTGCATGGCGCTGTCTGAAAAGACAGCAATTTACATTATATCATAAATCCCGACACATGTCAAACAAATCGGAAAATTATTTGCTTTCTTTGTGGCTTGTGACCTTCCTGCACCATTTGCAGTATTTTTTAAGCTCCAGTCTTCCGGGATCGTTTCTTTTATTTTTGGTGGTTGTGTAATTCTTTCTTTTGCATTCGTCGCATGCAAGATTGATGACTATTCTGACATCACCGCTGGATTTTTTTGCCATGACGGCCCTCCGATGAATTTGTGGAAATCTTCGCGCTAATGGTCACGCAAGTTATATTATACCATACCGGAAAAATTATGGCAAGTATGCCGAAAAAAAAAGCGGGGCTGCGGCGCAGCCCCGCGCAGAGGGTCATTTGCCGAATTCAAAGAAGATAGGCGTTTTGGACACGTTTTCGTCCAGGGCGCATTTCTTCACCGCTTCGCTCACCGCTTCCGCCACCCGGGGGTCGAAGGCGCTGGGCATTATGTTCTCGGCGGTGGGCTCGTCCACGCAGTCCGCTATGGCTCTTGCCGCCGCCGCCTGCATCTCTCTCGTCACCTGTTTGGCGCCGGCTTCCAGCAGGCCTTTGAAAAGCCCGGGGAAGCAGAGCACGTTGTTTATCTGGTTGGGATAATCGCTGCGGCCCGTGGCCACCACGGAAGCGTAGCCGTAGCATTCCTCCGGCCATACCTCCGGGGTGGGGTTGGCCATGGCGAACACTATGGGCTTTTCGTTCATGGTGCGGATATCCTCGCCGGTGAGCATATTGGGGGCGGAAAGCCCCAGAAACATATCGGCGCCCTTCAGCACGTCCTTAAGGGAACCGGTGAGGTTTTCCTTGTTGAAGTTTCTGGCCGCCCAGTATTTGGGCTCGTTTTCTTCGATGCCGGGGCGGGACAGGGAAATGGCTCCCTTTCTGTCGCACAACACCACGTCGCCTATGCCCAGGTCGGAGATGGCTCTGGTGCACGCCATGGCGGAGGCGCCGGCTCCGGAGACCACCAGCCTCATGTTTTCGGGCTTTTTGCCGCTGACCTTCAGGGCGTTCAGGAAGGCCGCGCTGGCTACCGTGGCGGTGCCGTGCTGATCGTCATGGAACACGGGGATGTCCACCAGCTTCTGCAGCTCTCTTTCCACCTGAAAACAGCGGGGCGAGGAGATGTCCTCCAGGTTGATGCCGCCGAAGGTGCCCGCTATGGAGGCGCAGATCTTCACCAGTTCGTCGGGGTCCTTGGTGTTCACGCAGATGGGAAAGGCGTTGACGCCGGCAAATTCCTTGAAAAGAACAGCCTTTCCTTCCATTACGGGAAGCCCCGCCGTGGCGCCGATGTCCCCCAGTCCCAGCACTGCCGTGCCGTCGGTTATCACGGCCACGGTATTCTGCCGGATGGTAAATTCGAAGGCTTTCTTGGGGTCGGCTTCAACAGCCTTGCACACCCTTGCCACCCCCGGGGTATACGCCATGGACAGATCGTCGAAATCTTCAAGAGGGGCTTTGGCCACCACGTCTATCTTTCCGCCGGCGTGGGCCTCAAAGACCCTGTCCCAGCCTTCCAGCACTTCCACACCCTCAATTTTTTTCAGGGCTTCGCACATAGGCTCGGCGTCTTCGGGGCTCACAAGGTTTATGGCAAATTCCCTTGTGACGGTCACTCTTTCAGATTCCACGATATATATGGGGCCCAGGGAACCGTTGTTCTTTTCGATGGTGCCGATGATCTCGGACAATACTCCGCCGTTCTGCGGATATTTGATGACCAACGAAATGCTGTTTCCCGGGGTAGGTGTTCTTTTGTTCATTATATGCTCCTCGTCTCGTAAAATACCACTATTTATTTTACCATATATCTTTGTTTCGTTTCAAGTTGCGTCAAAACAGCCCGGCCGCATGGACTGGTATATACGCCAGCTCTTCCAGGGCTTCGTATTTTCCGAAGGCGTTTTCCCTTGCGTAAGCTCCCTCCGGGGCAAAGACCAGGGCGCAGCCCGAATTTCCGAAGGGCGGCCACAAAAGGTTTTCCGCTTCGGGGACGCCGGTTTCTGCAAAGCTTGTCCAGAGCTGCTGCATGAGCCCGGATACGCCGGGGGCCGCGTTTTTGCCGGCATAGCCGTAGCGGAAGTTGCCGAATACGTACGAAAGCTCGGCGGCGTGGCAGGCGCCGATCCCCGGTTTTCCCGAAGGCACCTCAAAGGAATACGCATACGTGCGGAACGCCCGGCGGGCCCTGCACAGGGCAAGGCAGGGGGCGTGGAACAGGGCGGCGCCGGCAAAACGGCAGCAGGCTTCATAGGGCGAAAGGCCGTTTTCCGGGGAAAAAAGCTTTTGCGCTTTTTCTTTTGCGCCCTCCGGTAAAAGCGCCAGCCGGCGCCGGTGGGCCGCCGCCTGGGCTTCTTCCGCCCGATCTCTTCCCAGGAGCAGGGTGAAATAATCCATCTCGTCCCGGTTGGTCCCGGCAAGGATATCTATACCGCCGTAAAGCGGCGATGCGGCTTTTTGGTAGATCTCCGTGAGGGACCGGGGCAGCAGGGGGCTCTCCGTCACCGGCGCGCAGGCCGCGAAGGCGGCAAAGGCTTCCCCGGGCAGCCGCTGCAGGTCCTTCAGGCTGCGGCAGCCGGTTTTGTCCATAAAAGCCGCCGCGGTTTTTTGGGCGGCCTCCGGGGTGGTGACCAGGGACGGCGAACCGCTTTGCAGTATCATCCTCCGGAAGAGCCCACGGGCTTGGGGCAGGAGAGGCAGAAGGCTTATGCACCCCGCTCCCGCCGACTGGCCGAAAAGTGTCACCCGGCCCGGATCGCCGCCGAAGTCCTCGATATTGTCCCTTATCCATTCCAGAGCGCACGCTATGTCCAGAAGACCCGGAGAGCAGCACCCGCCGCCTTCGACATTCCGGAAGTCGCCGAAGCCCAAGAGCCCCAGCCTGTATTCCACCGAAACGAACACGACGTCCCCGAAGGCTTTTGCCAGGGGCCGCAGGTCGTAGATGTCCATGGCGGAGGAATCGG
>JAGDAG010000315.1 GCA_017959625.1 Abditibacteriota bacterium
CACCTGGGCCGCCGCTTCGCTGAGTATCTCATGCCTTTCCTCTTTTGTTTTTTGCAGTTTGGCTTCCAGGTCCCGGTAATCCTCGGGGTGCAGATATTTGAAGGAGAGGTCTTCCAGATCCGCTTTTACGCTGTTGATACCCAGCTTCTCGGCAATAGGGGCAAATATGCGGATGGTCTCGCTGGATATGCGTATCTGCCTTTCCCTGCTTACGGCGTCCAGGGTCTGCATGTTGTGGAGGCGGTCGGCCAGCTTGATGACCATCACCCGCAGATCCTGGTTCATGATAAAAAAGATCTTGCGTATGTTTTCCGCCTTTTTGGTGAGATAATTGCCCGGAACGGCTTTCGGGCGGAAACGCTTGTGGACCCCGGATACCGGAGCGTCGTCTTCGTCGCGGTCTTCCTCCGGATCGTTGAATTCGTCGTCGGAAAGCTTTGTGAGCCCGTCCACGAGAAACGCAGTGTTTTCGCCGAAATCCCTTTTGATGTCTTCAAGGGAATAATCCTCTACGTCTTCCACCAGATCGTGAAGGAGCCCCGCCGCTACCGATTCCTCGTCCATCTTCAGCGAGACGAGTATCTCCGCCACGGAGAGAGGATGTATTATATAAGGCTCTCCCGAATCTCTCTTTGCCCCCCTGTGAAGCCGGCGGGCCGTTTTCCAGGCCTTTTCTATAAGGGTCAGATCTGCATCCGGGTTGTATTCCTTTATGCTTGCCAGCATCTTTTCATAACGGTCGATAAGACTTTTTTCTGCCATTTCTCCCCCTTTCGGAGTTATAAAAAAAGCGGCCGATTATCCCCTAACCGGCCGCTTTTGTCGGTATCGCTTTGGTCGGGACCCTGCGTTTTTATCTTCCTCCCAGGCCGGAAAGCTTGATGCCTTCCACAAAATATCTCTGGTTGAAAATAAATATCAGGATAACGGGGACCGTTACCATCATGGATGCGGCCATAAGCTGGGTATAGTTCGTGGAATAAAGCCCCACGAAATACTGCAGGCCTATGGGCAGCGTGCGTATCTCTTCGCTGATACAAACGATGAGCGGCTACATGAAGTTGCCCCACGAACCCATAAAGGTAAAGGTGGTAAGCGTGGCGATGGCGGGCTTGGACAGAGGGATTATCACGTTCCTCCAGGTGCCGAAAAACGAGCAGCCGTCTATCCTTGCGGCGTCCTCCAGTTCCTGGGGCAGCCCCATGAAAAACTGACGCAGCATAAAGGTGCCGTAGGCGCTGAACATGCCCGGGATTATCAGGGCCCAGTAGGTATCCACCCAGCCCAGGAGCTTCATTATGACGAAGGTGGGTATGATGGTCACCGAGCCGGGGATCATCATGGTGGCAAGATAGCCCAGAAACAGCTGATCCCTGCCGGGGAACCTCAGGCGGGCAAAGGCGTAGGCGGCCCAGGTGCTGGTGAGCACCTGCCCGAAGGTCACCAGGATCGCTACAAAAAGGCTGTTGAGATACAGGCGCGGTATGTTGATGGCCTTCCAGGCGTCGGGATAGTTGCCCCACCAGGCCCGCACGTTCTCGCCGTTTATCACGGTATCCTTCCATTCGAAATGCTCCGGGATCCAGCGTATGGCGTTGGCGTCCACTCCTTTTTTAAGGCTTTCGGCAGAAGCGGCAAAGACCTCGCTGGGCTGCTTGATGGAGGTAACGGCCATCCACGCAAAGGGGATTATCATGGTGATCCCTCCCGCTATGAGCAGGATATAAAGAAGGACCGCCTGATACCATTTAAGCTTGTTACTCATAGTTTACTACTCTGCCTCCCACCTTCCAGGTTATCAGTGTAAGTATCAAAATAATCACAAACAGGAACCACGCTATAGAGGAAGCGTAGCCCATGTTGAAGTTTTCGAACGCCGTGTTGTAAAGATAGTATTCCACGGTGGTGGTGCTTCCCGCAGGGCCGCCGCCGGTCATTATCTTGGCCGTCATGAAGCCGGACTGCAGGCC
>JAGDAG010000004.1 GCA_017959625.1 Abditibacteriota bacterium
GGGTGCATATAAGATTGCCGCATTCCGTCCCCATGCGCCGGCCGGCTCCGTCTTCATATACCCGGAAGCCCAGAGCCTTTGCCCGCGCCGCCACGGCGCCGGCGATCTTTCTTTCCCTGCCGGAAGGCCCCGGGATGCGGACAAGCTCCCTAAAAGCCGAAAGAAGGCGAGTCCTGTTTATCTTCCCGCTGTTCATAAAGGACTTCCAGTATACAGAAAACGTGCATGGCGGAGGTGTAAAGGTCTTCTTCCCTGATCTGCTCCCCGTGGGTGTGGCAGTTCTCATACCCGGTTCCCAGAGCCACCGCGGGGATGCCCTTTGCGTTGAAGAAATTGGCGTCGAAGCCGCCGCCGGATATCTCCGTTTCCGGAGTTATGCCCAGTTTTTCCGCCGCCCGCACCGCCGTTTGGCATACCGGGTCGTCGATTGCGAACCGGAAAGAAACGTATTCGTCCTCCACCCGATATTCCAGTTCCGCCCCGAACTCACGGCAGGCGTTCCGGAACGATTCGGTAATAGAGGCGGCAAGAGCCTCAAGCTTGTCTTTGTCATGGCTCCTGGCCTCCGCCAGCACCCGGCAGTAGTCGGGGACTATGTTCCTGGCCTTGCCGCCGGATATGACTCCGGCGTTGCAGGTGGTCTCTTCGTCCACGCGCCCCCACCGGATCCCGTTTATGGCCCTTGCCGCGCAGGCGATGCTGTTTACGCCGTTTTCGGGCGCCATTCCCGCGTGGGAGGCCTTTCCCTTTATCTCAAAGGTCATGGTCTTGTGGCTGGGGGCCGCCAGCACTATGGAGCAGACAGGGCTGCCGGAATCCATAACGTACATATTGCCGTCGAGAAGGCGGGAAATGTCTATGTTTGAGGAACCGTTGAGGCCGTTCTCCTCTCCCACGGTAAATACGCACTGGATATCTCCCCGGGGCTTTCCGCTTTCCAGATACGAGCGTATCCCCTCGAGAGACACGGCTATCCCGGTTTTGTCGTCGGCTCCCAGGATGGTGGTCCCGTCGGAGCGGATGACTCCGTTTTCCAGCACCGGCTTCAGGGCTTCCGTGGACTCCACGCTGTCCATATGGGCGGAAAAAATAACGGGCTCTATCCCTTCCTCGCCCTTAAGGGTGGCTATAATATTCCCCGTATCGCCTCCGAAGCTCTCGCCCGCGTTGTCCTCATACACCTCAAAGCCCATATCTGAAAGCTTTTGTTTTATCGCGTCGGCGGCCTTTCGTTCGCTGCCGGAAACGGAGGGTATGGAACAAAGCTCCAGAAATTCTTCAAGAAGTCTTTTTTTGTTTATCATCGGTCTCCTCGCTGTCGATTCATTCCCACGTCTATGGTTTTTTCCTGTCTGTAAAGCACGAAGCCCGCCGGAGAGCCCTTGGGCTTGCGCACGTATTTCCGAAAAGTATGGTCCACCGGCACGAGAGAGCTGTGTTTTGCCGCGGAATTCGCCGCCGCGATCCTCGACGCAAAAAGAATGGTCTCCCTGGGGACCTGGCCGCAGTTTTTGGCCGTTGCGCGTATTATCACGTGGCTGCCGGTGATCTGTCTGGCGTGGAGCCAGATGTCGTTGGGCCGGGCAATACGGCCGGTGAGATAGTCGTTGGCTTCGGCGCTTTCGCCGTAAAGTATCTCCCACCCCTCCGGCGAATACACTCTTTTGATCCTGTAGCCGGCAAAGGCCCTCGTTTCCTCTTCCGCCTGTGAAACCTCCCGAAGGAGGCCCTTCTCCAAAAGCCCGCTCCTCAGCTCCCGCAGGGCCCCGGCGCGCTCTTCCGCAACAGCCGCTTCCCTTGCCTCTTCCAGCAGCAGAAGCCTTTCCTCTATGCCCGGGATGCGTTCCTCCGCCTGCTTAACCGAGGCCTTCAGCCTTTTCGAACGCCTGTAATACTTTTCGGCGTTTTCCGCCGGGGAAAGGGCCGGGTCAAGGGGTATCTTTGCCTCTTTCATTTCGGGGTCGTAATAATCCGCCACCGAAACCTCGGCGTCTCCCTTGTTTACGGAATGAAGGTTTCCGAACAGGAGATCCCCCAGCTCTCTGTTCCTTTCCGCCAGAGGCGCTTTTTCCGCCGTTTCCCTGCAGGACGCCAGAAGGGCTTCGTTATGATCTATGCTCTTGTCTATAAGAGACAAAAGCTCCCGGCGCACCGTTTCCCTGACGTCCCGGGCGACTATGCTCCGGAAAGCGGCGTCCAGGGCTTCGTTTATGGAGGGCTGCCTCTTTTGCCGCTCCGCCGGAAGGGAATGGAGAAAAACGGGATAGACCCCCTCTGCCCTGCCCTTTTCGTCCACTAAAAGAAAACAGCCTTCGCCGGCAGACTTGAGGCTCCGGATCCTGTCAAAGGCTTCCCCGGCGTCCGCCGGCGAAAGCCCCAGCCACACTTCCTTGGCAAGCTGCCCGGAGAACCCCGAAAAAACGCCTGTGAAAGCCTTTATAAAACGGGGATCGCACTCCTTTGAGCCTATTTCCGAAACGATTTTGCAAAAGGCGTCCCTGTCGATTTCAAAGGGGTCGGGCCTTTGGGAACGGGGCGGAAGAGTATATTTTCTGCCTATCAAAAGCTGCCTTGCGGCGCTGATGCTGCTGCCCACCGGCTTTGCCACCCCCAGGATCACGCCTTCGCTGTCGGTGAGGGTAATGTCGGAATGGCGCCCCATTATCTCCTGATACAGATAAAAACGCTCTCCTGCGGCGTTCTCAAAGGTCAGCCGGGCTATACGCTCCCTGCCCAGCTGACGGATATCCGTCAGGCTGCAGCCGGTAAGATGCTTGCGGAGGATCATGCAAAAGTCCGGGGCTTTGGGAGCCGGCTTTATGCCCGAGGAAGACAGATATATGCGGGCAAACCGCGGGTCCCAGCTCATAAGCAGCCCGAAGGTAGCCCCCGGGGCCCTCACCTCCAGCACAAGCTCCCGGTTTTCCGACTGCCTGATCTTCTGCACGGCAGTATTTAAAAGACAGGTGCCCAGTTCGTTAAGCACCTGTCTCAGAACAAAGCTGTCAAAAACCATGTTTATTTCTTGAAAAGAGGAATGGCGAATTCCACCTTTTTCGTTCCGGAGCCGTCGTCGGGAACGAACTCCACCCTGTAGGTAAGGGTATTGTCCGCTATATCCGACCCCAGGCGTATCCGGCAGCCGGTCCTTCCCGAAAAGCCCGCGGTCTGATACAGGCTCCTGTAGGCGTTGAAGGCCCGCTTGTTGAGATATCCGGACCTGACGCCGCTTTCGCCCATCATGTTCGCAAGGGCGGCGCCGTCGCACATCGAGAGCATCTCCAGCACGTTGGCGTTGTTCACAAGGGGCCCTGCCAGCGTCGCGAGAGAAGCGTCGGACTTCAGGGCAAAGGAAAGCTGCGCGGGAGAAAAGGAACCCATCTCAAGCAGGGTATCAAGGCTTACGTAGCCCGTAGCCTCATATTCGTTCTTCCACTTGCTCACGGTGTCCTTTGACACCACGGCCTTGATTTTTTCGAACCATTTGATATCGCTGAAATCAAAATGCCCGTTGGCAAGCTCCATATTCAGGTTATAGGCGTCGCACAATGAGGACACCACGTCGTAAACTGTCCCCTGCCGCAGGCTGCCTATGTTCAAAAGCTTCAGCACGTTGGCGCCGACTCCCCCGGAATCGGAAAAATGATCGCAGAAGACCGGGACCTTTGTGGCTGCCTCAAGGCGCATGAGGGCGTCGGTGAGATCTTTGGGGTCCTCCCCCAGGTCTATGACGTTCAGCATGGCGGGA
>JAGDAG010000316.1 GCA_017959625.1 Abditibacteriota bacterium
CCCGTTTCCGCGGCGCATTTGTCTATGGCGTCCCTGGGGCTCATCCCGGAGGCGGTGAGAGTTTCCAGCCTTTCCAGCGCTTCTTGCACGTCCGCCGTCTCCTCCGTTTTGCCGGAGCCGTCGATTATTATCACTCCTTCGCCCCTGATCTCCCTGCCTTCATAGGCTTTCAGCACCTCCGCCGCCGTTCCCCTGACGGTCTCCTCGTGGAGCTTGGTGAGCTCCCGGGAGAAGGAAAGCCGTCTTTCGGGAATGACCTCGCTGATCGTCTCAAGGGTTTTTTTCACTCTGCCCGGGGCTTCGTATATGCCTGTGGGAACGGTGTTTTTTGCCGCTTCCGCAATAAAACGGCGCAGTTCCCCCGGCTTCCGGGGCGGGAAGCCGGCAAACGCAAAGGCCTGGGCGCCGAAGCCGGAAAGGGTGAGAGCGCAGATAAAGGCGCAGGGGCCGGGGACGCTCTCCACCGTGATGCCTTTTTCCGCCGCCAGGGCCACCAGGCTGCTGCCCGGGTCGGAGATGCAGGGAGTGCCCGCGTCTGTGATCAGCGCGCAGTTTTCGCCTTTTTCGATGCGGTCTGCTATGGCCTCCGTTTCTTTCCGGGTGCTGAATTTGTGAAAGGCCAAGAGAGGAGTATGGATGCCGAAATGCTTTAATAGCTTCATGGATTCCCGGGTGTCCTCGCAGGCTATGAAATCCGCTTCCTTAAGTATCCGCACCGCGCGGAAGGTGATATCCTCCAGGTTTCCGATGGGCGTTGCGGTGATATACAGCTTTCCCTTCAATCGGTAGTTCCCTCCAGTTCCTTTGTTTTTTCCGCCACCTGGGGCCTTAAACGCTGCCATTCGCTGCCGGAAAGCTCCGGATCTTCGCCGATGACCTGTTTCGCCAGAGCCTTGGCTTCCCTGAGCAGCTCTCCGTCGCGGAATATGTTCGCCACCCTGAAATCCGAAAGCCCGCTCTGACGCACTCCGGAAAGCTCGCCGGGCCCCCTCTGCTTCAGGTCCTCTTCGGCTATGACAAAGCCGTCGTTGGTGGAGGTCATGGTGCCGAGCCTTTTGCGGCTTTCCTCCGTGGCCCCGTCGGAGATCAGGATGCAGAAGCCCTTTTCCTTTCCTCTGCCCACCCGGCCTCTCAGCTGGTGGAGCTGTGAAAGGCCGAAGCGGTCGGCGCTTTCGATTATCATGCAGACGGCGTTGGGCACGTCCACTCCCACCTCTATCACCGAGGTGGAGACCAGTATTTTGGTATCGCCCCTGCGGAAGGAAGCCATTATCTGTTCTTTTTCTTCCGTGGGCTGCTGTCCGTGGAGAAGAGCGACCTTCGTGCCGGGAAAGTATTTTTCCGAAAGCTCGCAAAAAAGCTCCGTGGCGGCCCTGGCGCTTATCTGCTCGCTGCCTTCTATGAGGGGGCACACCACGTATGCCTGCAGCCCCTTGTCGGTAAGGGTCTTCAGGGCTTTGTAGACTGCCGGCCGTTCCTCCGGTTTTTTCCAGTGGGTCTTCACCGGCTGCCTGCCTGCGGGCATGGTGTCTATCACGCTGACGTCCAGGTCGCCGTAAACCGCGTTGGTGAGGGTGCGGGGGATAGGCGTCGCCGTCATGAGAAGCATATCCGGACGGGCGCCGGGGCCCGTACCTGCCTTGCCGTAAAGGGCGGTGCGCTGCAGGACACCGAAACGGTGCTGCTCGTCCACCACCACGAGCCCCAGGTTTTTGAAGCTGACCCTGTCGGAGATAAGGGCGTGGGTGCCGATTATGAGAGACGCATCTCCCGACTCTGCAGCCAGGAGGGCTTCCCGCTTTTCCGCAGCCTTCAGGCTGCCCTTCAGCAGCGCGGCAGGGTATTTTGCGGCTTTGTCTCCGAGAAGAGACGTTATATTCAGATAATGCTGCTCCGCAAGGATCTCGGTGGGCGCCATGATGGCGGCCTGCCTTCCGTTGGAGCAGCAGATGAGCATGGCGGCAAGAGCGGCGAGGGTCTTTCCGCTTCCTACGTCGCCCTGCAGCAGCCTGTTCATACAGTCCGGGCGCTGCATGTCCGCGGCGATCTCCTTTATGCTTCTTTTCTGCCCCTCCGTAAGAGAAAAGGGGAACATCTTTTCAAAATCCGCAAAAAAGCCCTCGGGGATAACGAAGGGTATCCCCTTTCCCGGGAGAGCCTGCCGCCTTTTTCTCTGGGTGAGGGCCAGCTGAAGCACAAAAAGCTCCTCGAAGGCCAGGCGCCTGCGCGCCCGGGCAAAGGCTTTCGGGTCCTCCGGATAGTGCATGGCAAAAACCGCCTCCCGCAGCCCGGGGAGATCCAGCCTTGCGCGGAGGGAGTCCGGAAGCGTTTCCGCAAGGAAGGACTTTTCGTATTCCAGGGCCTTTTGCACGAACCGGCGCATCATATTCTGGCTGATGCCTTCCGTAAGGCTGTAGACCGGAACTATTATCTCGCCGGTCTCGGGATCCTCCAGCACCTCGCCTCCCGTGATCACCGCCCCGTAGCGGCTCTCGCGGCATACTCCGTAAACGGTGATCTCTTTGTGCTGCAGAGCCAGAAGACGCGAATAGAGGTATTTGCCGTTGAACCAGGTGAGCCTGAGAGAGTCCATACCGTCGGTGAGGGCCGCGGTGATCAGCTCGAGGCCGCTTCGGGTCTTTCGGCGGGAAACGTTTGTAAGTATCCCTCTTACGGAAACGGGAGTTTCCAGGGGGACGTTCTCTACGGACACCACCTTGCTGCGGTCTTCATACCGCGCCGGAAAGTGAAAGCACAGATCCCTTGTGGTGCAGAGTTCCATTTTGCGGAGGCGGGAGGCCATTTTAGGCCCTATGCCGGACAGGTTCCTTAGTTCCATAGCGAAATAAACGGGCGCCGGAGCGCCCTTTTTTTACAGAAGTCCCTTTTCCTTTGCAAAGGCGTGGGCGGAAGTGCCCTGCTTGGCGTTTTTCAGCCTGATCTCCGTGTCCGGATCGAAAGCGTCCGGGGCGATGGATACGTCTCCGTCGGGGAGATGCACGCTTTTCAGCCTGCCGCAGCCGGCGAAGGCGTGAGAGGCTATGTTCCTGGTCTGGGGCTCTACGGAATATTTTACGTTGTTTTTGTCTATGGGATACCTTATAAGGGTCTTTTTGTCGGCGGAATAAAGCACGCCGTCCACGGAACAGAAGCCGGCGCTTTCCTTTTTCACCATGATAGCCTTCAGGCCGGTGAGCTCGTCAAAGGCGTTGGCTTCTATTTTCAGTATGTTTTCCCCTATGAGCACGCTTTTCCGGGGCTTCTGGCCCCTGAAGGTCCCCTGGCGCAGGGTCTTGGTGTTGCTCCTTATGGTATAGCCCGATTGCTCGCGGTCGCTTTTCTTTTTTGCGTCTGTGTCCGTTTTGCTGTCCGGGCTCTTTGGCTGCTCCTTTGTTTCCGGAGCGGCTTCGCTTTCTGCCCGAGGCTCGGGGGCGGCTTCTTCCGTGGGCTCCGAAGCGGATACCGGTTCTTCGGCGGCTTCCGCCGGGGCTTCCTCCTCTGCCGGAGCGTCCTGAGCGGGGGCAGACTCCGCGGCCTCCGTGTTGACGGCGGCCTGTTCTTCGGTTTCGGCAACGGGGGCTCCGGCCTCCGCTGCTTCGGTATTTGATACTTCGGTATCCGATGCTCCGGCGGCCGGCGTGACCGTTTCTATGTCTCTGAAATAAAAGCCCATATCTTCGGTGTCTTTCTCTCCGGCGGCCTCTGCCGGGCTTTCTGTTTTGTTGTCTTTCTTCAGCAGATTGAACCTTTTTGCGTATTCGTATGCCGCCGAGCCTTCGGGGGCCTGTATCTTCAGGTTATAGCAGTGGGTAAAGGCTGCCCTGTGTATATCGGTTATGTTTTCCGAAAGAGTCAGGGTCTCCAGGTTGCGGCAGTAGGCAAAGGCCCCCTCGCAGATTTGCGTAAGGGAAGAGGGCAGGCTCTTTTTGTACTTTGTCTTGTCGTTGGAGGGATAGCAGATGAGGGCGGTTTTGTCCTTGTTGTAAAGGATGCCCATATTCTGCGAAAAGAAGGGGTTCTTTGCATCCACGAAAAAGGAGGTAAGGTTTTTGC
This sequence comes from Abditibacteriota bacterium, assembly GCA_017959625.1. Classification (GTDB taxonomy): domain Bacteria; phylum Armatimonadota; class UBA5829; order UBA5829; family UBA5829; genus RGIG7931. The sequence continues at coordinate 4,054 of JAGDAG010000316.1, forward strand.
AGTTGCTGAAAGCGTAGGGCCTGATCTCCTTTACCGAGGCGGAAAGCTTTACGGAAACGACCTCCTTGCAGCCGCTGAAGGCGTCTGCTCCGATGACGGTTATCCCCTTGGGTATCTCTACCTTGGCGCTTTTTCCGTTGTAGGCTTTCAGAACGGAGCCTTCGGTCTCAAAATCCGACTTTCCTTTTTCGCTCTGGGATCTCTGTTCCTGCCGCCCGGTCTCTATAAGGCCGGTGCGCAGGTTTTCGGAGACCTTTTTCCAGGTTTTTCTGAAATCCCGCATATCGTTGTCGGAGGGGCCGGGGTTCACGGACTCTATGACTCCGGTCATACGGGCCATCACTTCTCTGTTGGCCTTTGCGTCCGGCTCTATGGTTTCGCCGGCGGCGGGCTGTTCCGGTTTTTCCGCCAGCGCCTCCGCGTCGTTTTTGTCTATGATGACGTCGGTTTTGCCCGTGTAAATCTTATGGCGCAGCTTGTCCAGCTGATTGTCCATATCTCCGGTAACGTTGCCGGCGTAGTGCTTCATGTTTTCGAGCCGGTCGAAGATCTCCTGCATAGCCAGCTTGTTGGCGGCTATCCTGGCTCTGTTTTCCAGCTTTTCGTTGATCTTGCCCAGTTCGCTTACCGCCTCCACAAAGCTGTGGATATATACGAGAGGATCCACGTTCAGCTCGTCGTA
>JAGDAG010000317.1 GCA_017959625.1 Abditibacteriota bacterium
AAGGCCGTGGGTGGCAGTATTAGGTAAAGGAAAACGGGGAGGCCGTATAAGGCGCGTTGACCGAGATATGTGCCCAGCGGGTCACCTCGGCGGAATCGCTCAATAGCGCTCCGGGTCATCCCGGCGCCACGCTGCGCTGCGCTCTTCCCGTCACCTCGGCGGAAAAGCGCCCTCAGAAGCTTTTCCGGTACGAGGCCTCAGGAGGGGCCCGGCGAGTGGCAATCGCCGGGAGGACCCTGATAAGAGTACAGACGGGAAGAGCGGTTGGTATTATTGATGAAGGGGCCGGACAAGGAGCGCAGCACAAAGCCCCACGGCGTCATCTCTGCGCAAACGGCAATACGACGAATGCGTAAGCATTCAGGCCGTTTGCGCTTTGAGATCCACGGTGGGGCCCGTTTGCCCGTTTCATTATAAGCCGTCATTCTGACGGCGCAGGGCAAATGGGAAGGGGCCGTATAAAAGGCCGTGGGTGGCAGTATTAGGTAAAGGAAAACGGGGAGGCCGTATAAGGCGCGTTGACCGAGATATGTGCCCAGCGGGTCACCTCGGCGGAATCGCTCAATAGCGCTCCGGGTCATCCCGCCGACTTCGCAGTACGAACGGCGCAAAGCGCCGAGGCGAAGGAGGCAGAGGGATCTTCGGGGGAACCATCCGGCTGTTTCATTATAAGCCGACATAGTCGGCGCAAAGCCGGATGGGGGAGCCGATCAAGGAGCGCGCAGAACAAAGCTCCACGGCGTCATCTATGCGGTTATAATATACCCTCGCGTATGATTTTGCCGCTCTCCTTCGGAGAGTAAGGAAAGGCAAAACCATACGCTCGGAGATTTCTTTTAGCCCCACGAATGCTTTCATTCGCGGGGAACCCCGAACAAGCCCAAAAAGGCCTGAAACGCATTCGCGTTTCATCGTATGCCTTTTTGGCCGAAATGACGGACAGAGTGCAACGAGCCTTGTACGGCCCCCCCATTTGCCTTCGGCAAACGGTGCCCCCGAGGATCCCTCTGTCGCCAATGCTCATCCGCATTGACGACGGGATGACGGCGCTCTTTATAGTGTTTTCCACTTGACTGACGGCGTGGGGCAACTGCTACGTTCGGGAGATCTCTTACCGGTTCGCCCACAGGCGAACCGCCGAGATGACCGCTACAGACAAGACTTCCGCCGGGATGACACGGAGCGCTGTAGCGCTTTCCGCCGAGGTGACGCCGTGAGCCCGGCAAAAGCTTTCCGCAGGCGCGGCAAAAAAACCTGCTCCCCGGAAAGGGGAGCAGGCAAAAGCGTAACGGGGGCAAAAAACAGGCCTTAATCCTTAAAATACCCCAGATAATCCTTGTTGGCCTCAAACATCTCATCCACCATCTTCTGAGTCTCTTCCATAGACAGAACGGCAGAAGTGAGAGGGTCGAACAGCACGGCGTGGAACACCTTGCGCCTGTCGCCCTCCAGAGCGCCGGTGACGGCCAGCTCTTCGCAGCGGGCGGTGATGTTGTTCAGCAGCGCCAGCTGATCGGGAAGCTTGCCCACGTGGCAGGTGCGGAGTCCGTATTTCGAAGCCACCACGGGCACCTCCACGCAGCAGTCGTAGGGCATGTTTTCTATGGAGCCGTGGTTGGGCACGTTGCCGTTGAAATCAAACAGGGTATTGTCGCCGAAGCAGGCGTTGAAGATATACGCCGCGTATTCGTGTCCGCGTCTCAGATCGATATCGGCTTCCAGATCCCTCTTTATGTTGTCCTTCCAGGTGTCGGCCACCTTCTGGTATTCGTCCACTATGTAGTGATATTCGCCGGGGTTCCAGTTGGCTCCCTCGTGGTTGGAGCAGTATTTCTTCAGCAGGTCTTCCCGCTTGCGGAACCACGCTACGTATTCGGAGTTGTGCCCGGAGGATTCGGTGACGTAATAGTCCAGGTTCAGGAACATCTCGTTGCGCACCAGCTCCTGCCTGTATATCTCGGGCTTTTTCATGGCTTCCTTCAAAAGGGGATAGGCGTCCTCGCCCTTCCATTTGAATTCGATATAATGGGCCTGATGGTTCACTCCGGCGCAGGTATAGGTGACTTCGTCCATGGGAGCGCCTATCCAGTTCGCCAGCATCCCGATGGTGCCCTGCACCGAGTGGCAAAGCCCCGATATGGTCAGCCGGGGATAGGCCTTCTGCATGGCGTTGCACAGCATGGCCATAGGGTTGGTGTAATTCAGGAATATGGCGTTGGGGCACAGTTCGCTGATATCCTTGCAGATGTCCAGCATAACGGGAATGGTCCGCAGGGCCCGGAAGATGCCCGAAGGGCCTCTGGTGTCGCCGATATTGGTGTTCACCCCGTATTTCATGGGTATCTCTATATCGGATTTGAATATATCCACGCCGCCCTGCAAAATGGTACACACCACGCCGTCGGCGCCCTTGAGGGCCTTTCTTCTGTCGGAATATTTTTTGATGGTGCAGGGATATTTGCCCTTTTTCTTTATTTTGGTCACGGCCCGATATATGAAATCAAGCCTTTCCGGGTCTATATCCATCAGGCGGATCTCCGCATCCGCCAGCTTGGGGAAGGTGAGTATATCTTTTACAAGCCCGCGGGTAAAGCCGAAGCTCCCCGCTCCTATAAAGGTAATGATACGCGGCATGGCGCTTTCTCCTTGTCATAAAGTAGTGATCACTATTATTATACACCAAAAAAGCCCTTCCGCAACTATTATTTGCAAAATTAATTCACTCCGGCAGGGCCCCCTGTCTTTCCGGCCGCCCCGCAGCGCGGGGCGGATAAGGCATTCAATAATCATACTCTGCGTCATCACGAACATCAAGCCCGCGAGCAGTTTTCAGTGAGATCACTTTGCCGTCCTTTTTCACAAGTTAGTTTAAGAAAACAGCGCTCCTTACCGCCGCAACTTATCATCCTATATTAAAAAGCCCCGACAGTTTATTCCGGATAGAGATAACAGCAGCCAGAAGCCTTTTCCAAACCCCTGTATTTTCCCGGCGATCCGCCGCCTGCCGGCGGGGCAAAGCGTTGCCGCCGGCGGCCTCACTCCATGCGTCCTCATATTCCGGTTCCTTGTTTTCGTTATAATTCCACGCCTTGTGGTGGTCATGGCTTCCGCTCCCCTTGCCGGCGCCGTTCCACCAGACGAGCAAACGGTTCGCTTCTTTGAATTTTTTCAGATTGTTCTCCACGTCCTCTCTGTCGGGGATCAATATCCAGTGTTCCACGGCCCCGTCTTTGTAAACGAGTTCGATCACTTTGTCCGAAAGCATCTTACACCACTCAGGTATCTGTGTATTATGACCTGTGTTGTGAGACTGCAGAAAACCACCGGGAACGCTGTATCTGATGACCACGGTCTTGTTGTTGATCTTTTCCGAAAGTATCCTGTCAACGACCAGCTCTTCTCTGTCGATATGCGTTTCGTCGATCCCTCTGGAAATGAGAGCGATGACCAGACTGTCGCCGTCTTTTTCCGTTACGGAATAGATCTGCTCGCGGCTGTTTGCGCCGTTGCGGAAACCGAACCAGGGCTTTCCCTTTGCGGTCCCTTTCAAAGCCGGAGAGTCGCAAACAATATATACGCCTCCGTTCGTTCCCTTTATTGCCACCTGCTTGTCCACAAGGATCGCATCTCTGTATTCATATATATCTGATATCAGAGGTTCTTTTTCATCCAGGAGCGGAAGAAGATATTCCGGCAGCGCGCTCTTTACGGCGCACTCTCCCGCGCAGTAGCGATATAAGCAGGATATCGGCATTTTGGCAAAAAGGGCTGTAGCAAAAAGGGCTGTATACGCTGCAAGTACAGCAAGTAATATAAGCTTTTTCATGGTTTTCTCCTTATTGATCTTCTTCTGTTTCTATATAATAACTAATGTTAGCCGGGGTCAATGGTATTTCGGTAGTGCTTATACTATATAAGTCATCACCAATTTTCTCGGCAATTATTTTGGTGATTGTAATACAGTCTAACAAATACTCCTGAAAAGAGGAATATGGACCGCTGCCGGTTGTTACATCATAAAAGGCATTATCATACACATTAATAACATGATCACTATAAACACCATTCGGAGAGTTTCTGCCCTGAAACGGAGGCTTTTGCGTTAGGATGTATTTTTCCTTATGGGTCGAATCCGTATCAAACCATTGCCCTCCTCCTAATGCATAGAAAGTGTGTTCTGATACGTTGTTGATACCTTGTATTGCACACAACTGTTCAAAGAGATCCGCCCATCCTCCGCATCTGCCGTCGCGATGACCAATTACTCCATCACAATGGTAATACCACTCGTAAAGA
>JAGDAG010000029.1 GCA_017959625.1 Abditibacteriota bacterium
CCTCACGGTGAAGCTTTTGCCTCTCTCCGCCCGCAGGGGGAGTTCGATGAGCAGGGGAGAAGTCTTTTTTTCCGTAAGGATCAGAAGGCCCGGGCTCGACACCTTTTTGTCATCTTTGCAGTATGCCTGCCGAAAGTCGAAGGCGCTTTGTCCGTCGTTTTCCGGAAGAGTGACGGTTATCCGGCCGTTTTCCGCCGTAAATGGGACGGGAACGCCCCGGGGGTTTGCCCCGGCACGGAACCACAGCGCCTCTGTCACGGGGATATCTCCCTCAAAGGATACTTCGCATTCCGTTTTGTTTTTCCGCATGTCGCACACCGGCACCGCGTAGCCGCCGCAGTCAAGATAGGGGCATATGTCCCTGCGCACTTCCAGAAGGCTTGTTTCCACTCCCTCCGGAGCGCTGCAGGCGTCTCTTCCTTTGTATTCCGTGTACCAGTAGATGCCCTTCAGCAGATTGAGGAGGGGAGTGAGCTTCTGCAGCTTGAGGGCCTTTTCCTCGTTTTGCCCGGTGCCCAGCTTGTATCTTCCCAGAAAGCTGGATTCCACGCAGCGGAAGGCGCGTACGCGCCCTTCTCTCTGCATGCCGTCCATAAGGTTGTATTCCCCTCCCAGAAGATCCTTTCCGAAGGTGTATTGTATCAGCTCGGGGAAGCCGTACGCCATCCACAGGTCAAAGCCGGAGTGCCCCGCATGGAGATACTGTCCGTATATGTCGCTGGCGCCCTCGTACCATATGTAAAAATCGTCGCCCACGCCGTATTCCGGATCGGAAAAAATGCGTTTGCACAATTCGGAGATGCCCTCCGTGGCGCAGCCGGAAACGCTGTGTCCGTGGCTTTCGTCCAGACAATAGGTGTTCTGATACGCTCCCAGCTGATCCCACTGGACCCCGTCGAAGCCGTAATACTCCGCGTAACGCTTTGTCCACCACAGCACGTAGTCCTGCCATTCCTTTGTGGCAAGGCACATCTGGGGGAGATTGCCGTGATAATGGGTCTCCACGTTGTTCCAGGTCCCGTCATAGCGCAGGGCGGCAAACTGCCTGTAATACTCCCAGTCCGGCTGCAGTACGTCTTTATTCAGGGCTTTCAGCCGGAACCGGTACTGCAGGTCGTCGCAGTGGGCCACGCCGGGATAGTTTTCCCAGGCGTAGATGGGGTTTATATACGGAACTATCCTGCCGCCCCGGCGGTGCACGTTTTTCACCGCGTCGATAATGGCTTTGTCGCCTCCCAGCAGCAAGTCCGGCTCCCACAGGGGATAGTCGTGGCCCATGAACTCCAGGCCCGCCAGGCCGATCACTCCCGTGCCCAGGGAAACGGCCCTGTCGAACATATCGCTTTTTACGTTCCCGAAATCAAAGCCGGCCTTCATTTTCGGTTTGTCGGGCCCCATGCTCCATATCGAGGAGTGCCACAGCCAGCCGGGCATCTCTCTGGCCCAGGCCGGGACCTTCGGCTCCCGCATAAAGGAATTCGCCCATTCCCTGTAGATGTCCGCTCCCCGGCGCCAGTCGCCGGTATGTATGCCCGTGGCGAAAAGATATCTTGCCGAGCCGTTTTGCTTTACGTCCGTGTATTTTCCGAGACCAAGCTCCAGAAAGCCGCCGTTTACGTTTGCGTCCAGATAGCCTCCCGTAAGGGTCTTGTCCTCGGAGGCTATGTAAAAGCCGGATCCGCCGCCGTAAAGGTCCATCCAGAACATGCCCGCCTGGCCGGCGTATTCCAGCCTCGGGGAGTTCCACCACCCCTCGTATCTGTTGCCGTTCACCGTTTCCCCGGGTTTGCGGAACAGGTTTTTTGCGGGATACGGTATCTTTTCTCCGTAGCGGTTGGGGCGCACCAGGGTGTCGTCATAGGCCCGGGAGCCGATCCTGAGGCCGGACACCCGCGGACATTGTATCTCCGTGATGCGCTGCGCGCCTTCGTTGCGCACTTTTGCGTCCCAAAGAACTATTTCCGGCCGGCTTTTGTCCTCCGACACCGTAAGGGTCACCTTCGCTTCTCCGCCGCTGTATTCGCATACTATGCCGTTTTCCGTCTCTTCCGTTTTGTCGCAGACGAGGGGTATGGGGCGGGGGGCGGGGGACTCCATGGCAAATACCGCCACCGGCATTTCGCCTTTGCCGTGACAATACTGTGTTGCCGTCTTTTTGTTGTAAAGCTCCGTCAGCCTGCCGGCATCGTCTATGGCCAGCCTGAAGCAGCCGTTTTCCAGCGTTGCGGAAAAGGCTGCCGCGCAGGCAAGGGCAAGCGCCGCGGCTGCGATAAATGTTTTGATAAGCATGTTTTCCTCGGGTATGGTCGTTACACTAATTATATCATAAACCGCCGCTTTTGTCAGGGGCGCCGGCTTCCCGCGGAAAAAACTCTGCCCCCCAAAAAACCGGCCGCTTTTATGCTATAATAAAAGTGTGGCCATCGGATATGCTCCGGGGCCGGCTTCCCGTTTTTGCCGGGAGGCCCGCGGTTTTTTGACAAGGAGGAAAAGCAATATGGAATTCACCATGATAGAAACAGGCTGGCTGTCCCTTCTGCCGCCGCTCATAGCCATTACTCTGGCTCTTGCCACCAAAGAGGTTTATTCGTCCCTTTTTGCGGGGGTGTTTTCGGGGATGCTGATATACAGCTTCTCCTCCGGCGGGACTGTGGTCTCCGCCGCGTCCGCGACCTTTGACATGATGAGCGCGAAAATAGCCGGCAATTCGTATATGATCATTTTTCTGGCTCTTCTCTGGGCCGTGGTGATGCTGGTGTCCCGGTCGGGAGGCAGCGAAGCCTACGGACGGCTGGCGGGCAAAAGGCTGGGCACAAAGCGTTCCGCCCTGTTTTCCACCTCCCTTTTAGGGGTGCTCATATTCATAGACGACGGCTTCAACTGCCTCACCGTAGGCACCGTGATGCGGCCCATTACCGACAGGCTGAAGATATCCCGGGAAAAGCTGGCCTACGTCATAGACGCCACGGCGGCGCCGGTGTGCATCATAGCCCCGGTATCAAGCTGGGCTGTGGCTGTGGCCAGCGAGGTCAGCGCCACCGACGGGTTCCACGTTTTTCTTTCTACCATACCCTACAATTTCTATGCCCTGATGACCATCCTGATGGTGTTTTTCGTCTGCCTTACCGGGCTGGATTTCGGCCCCATGAGAAAAGCCGAAGAAGCCGCGCAAAAAGGCGGGGAAGCCTTACGGCAGGACGCCGGCGCACAAAACGGCAAGGGAAGCGTTGCCGATCTGGTGATCCCCATAGCGGTGCTCATAGTATGCGCGATTTTGGGCATGGCCTACGTCGGGGGCTTTTTCAAAGGCGTCGGTTTTTCCCGGGCCATAGGCGAGAACCCCGCGGCGGGGCTTTCCCTGGGGGCTTTTGCGGGGCTTATCGCCGCCCTGCTGCTGTATCTGCCCCGCAGGATCATGACGGGCAGAGAATTCGTGGAGACCGTTGTGAAGGGCATCGGGAACATAGTTCCCCCTATGCTCATCCTTATCCTGTCCTGGACCCTGGGAGGCGTGTGCCGGGAGCTCATAGGGACGGGGGTCTTCATTTCCGGCTTTGTCACAGAGTCCCATCTTTCCCTTGCCGCGCTGCCCTTTATCATATTTGTGATAGCGGCTCTGATGAGCTTTTCCATGGGCACCAGCTGGGGGACCTTCGGAATGCTCATCCCCATAGTGGCTATGATATGCGAAGGGGACGGCGGAATGCTGGTCCCGGCGCTGGGAGCCACTCTTGCCGGTTCGGTTTACGGCGATCACTGTTCGCCTATGTCCGATACCACCATCCTTGCTTCCACCGGAGCGGACTGCAGGCATATCCGCCACGTGGACACACAGCTGCCCTACGCCACTCTCGTGGCCGCTGTATGCGCTTTGGGGTATCTGATCGCGGGGTTCATGAAGTCTCCCTGGGCGGCCCTGGGCGTCGAAGCCGCGCTGCTGGTGTGCGCCGTGGCGTTTTTGGGTTCAAGGGAGAGGCGCTCCGGAAACGATAAAAAAACCGAAGCCGTGTAAAGCAAAAAAAAGCGGACGCTTCTCGCGTCCGTTTTTTTACGCTATTATCTCTGCGTTGGATCTGGGGATATCCACGGTCCTGCCGTCAGCAAGGCGGACCTTCATGATGCGCACTTTTGCGCCGGTCTCTATGGACCGGGGCTCTTCGGGAAGCTCCGTTATCACCCCCGTCATGCAGAAATACGGATACGAGGTGATGCGGACGCTTCTTCCGGGCTTCAGGTCGTAATCGGGAGCCTCCGTCGCGCCGGCTTTCTCTCTTGCGGCGGTGATGACCTCGGGGCGCATCACTCCCGCCCGTATCTGGGTGGCTCCGTTGAAGGAGGCTTCCTGCCCCTCGCAGCTTTTAAGCAGGCCGAAGGCTTTGTCGGACATGGGGATGCTGCCGAAGCCCTCCGTGAGGATAACGGACATGGGGATGTTTTCGTCGCCGGTGATGGCTACACCTATATCCCGCCCCAGATACGCTTTTATGTTGGTATCCGGCATGGCGCCGGCTATCAGCCCGGCGGCCCCCACGGCCTGAGCCTTGCGCAGGACCTCTATGCCTATGCTGGCGCCGCACACCAGAAGGCAGCCCTTGTGTTTTCCGGTGATCTGTTCCGGCAGGACCACGGCGTCCGGGGAGCCGGCCAGCATGGTTATGGTGCCGAAGCCCTCGCCTCCGATGCCGAAAATGCCCTGGAGCAGGGCGCCGTCGGCCTCTATGACCACAGTGTCGCCGCCGGAAACCTCCGTGACAGTGCCGGGAAGGTAAGCCGTGAGCCGAACCTTTGTGGAGGGGAGCCGTATCCCCACCGAGCCTGTGAGGGGGTTTATCATTTCGATCTTTCCGGAGTAGGGGCTTTTGCAGGCGCTTTTCAGCAGGCCGAAGAACGCGGAATGCTTTGCCAGAAGGTCTCCCTTTTCAACGGAGTCGCCTTCCTTCAGCACCATGGCCGCCGCCGTCATATCGGGGTTTATCCCCAATATGGAGGAGACCTTCACGGTGCCCATTATACCCTGTATGTCCGCTTCGGCCACGGGCTGAGAGGCCTTTGTCCTGTCGCCTTCCTTTACCAGGATGTTTCCCTTCATGGGAAGGCGGCGGACTTTTCTGATATGTATGTTTTGGGATATGGTGAGACCCGACGTGTATATTTTGGACATTATGGCTCCAGCTTTGATAGGCGCGTACGCAGCGCCTTGAGTTCTTCGGTGACTTCGGCTTTTTTTTCGGCTTTTTGTATCACCCATTTGGGGGCATCCGGGCCGATCATCGAGGAGCCCTGTTTTTCAAAAAAGCCGTCCAGGTCCCGGATGACGCCTGCAAGGTATTCCTCCTGGACCTGTATCCTGTTTTTGATATAGGCTGTAAGCTTCGCTTTTCTTTCTATCCTTTTGCGCTTTTGTTCCCGGCGCCTTTTTCCTGCAAGGTTGCGGATGTTCCTGTATCTCTCCCAAAGCTCTTCCTGCTGCCGGAAATGCAGCGCTCCCCCCGCTTCCCTGAAGGCGTTTATGATCTCTTCGCAGTCCTGCCAGAAAATCCGGCCTCCGGTGGGCCTCCCGTTTACGTGTTTATCCTCCATGGCGTCCAGAAGGGCCGTGATCTTTGCGGCGGCTTTTTCCGTTTCTTCGCTGGTTATCTGCCTGATGCGTTTGTTCAGCTCGTAAACAGTGTTGGAACAGTCGAGATAATCCGCCCAGAGCGTATCGCCGTCCTGCTTTTCGAGAGGGCGGTTTTCGCGGAAAGCGTCCTTTATGCCCCGAAGCTCTTCGAAGGCCCGGGCGAAGTCTGTGTCCGCCGCGGGCTTTTCGCCGCTTATGAGCGCAGCCTTGCATTCGTCGATGCGGAATTCTTCCCTGAAGCTGTTTAACTTGGTTCTGATCACGTACGCATTGTGCAGTTTTGGCTGCAGGATGTTCAGCCTTGCCTGTCTGGATAATCTCATGCCGGATGGCCCTCCGAGGGAAACCGGTTTCCTGCCGTTGCAATGTCACGGCAGTCCGGGTCATTTTTTGATATACTTCTTTTTGTTTTTGTTGAAGCCCTGGTCGATCTTCTTTTCGTCAAAGGCCCACAGCCCCGTTTTGCCTTTCACGTTGAAGCAGTGATAGCTGCTGAGGATGCTGGCCACCAGCAGGCGGGAGCACCGGCGGACTATGTTCACCTCCGTGTAAAGGGCCGGGAAGCTGAGGGGCTTTCGGGAGAGTATCCGGCAGATGATGTCGAATACAGTCAGGTTATCCTGCTCTGCAAGCTCCAGGAGCTCCATGGAACGGTTGGTATCTATGGCGCAGTTCTTTTCGGTCTCGCCGGTATTCTCAAAGGTATAGCCCTCCGGCGTCTTGTGGATATAAAACACGGTCCCCGATACGCTGGTGATATCGGAATAGAAATCCGCCATCCCGTATATCAGGCGGGTGTTTTTGTTTATATATACGGTTTTTCCCGATATATCCACGGGGAAAACGTCGGCGTTTTCCGGTATGTCAAAAAAGCCCGGCTGCACCTGGCACAGCGGGAACGTGCCGGCCATCCTGTGGTGGTATTTCAGGACGCAGCGCTGCTTTGCCTCATCGATGCTGTAGATGGTCCGGCTGGGGTCTTCGTCGCCGTAATCCTCGGCCAGGGGGTTGTATATCTCGCTGCGCAGGGCGGGGTCGAAGCCCTCCGGTTCCAGCATACAGTCGTATATATCGCCCTCCATATCCTCCACCGGTTCCGGCTCGGTATAAACGAGAGAGTCCGGAATGGCCTTTGCCCATTCGGGGATCATAACGGCTTTGGAATACCTTTCTCCGGATACAAGGATGTTTTCGGAACCGGCCATAAGAGCGGCGAGGCGCTTTTTCAGCGCGGGCACTCCGGCGTGCTCCATGGGTATCCCCAGAAATTCCGCGATGATATCTTCTGCCGTCACGGAACCCTTTTCGGTGATGAAGCTGCAGATATCGTCCCGGTCTTCGTCGTCAAAATCCACCTTTACGAACCACTGGCTGTCGTCATGATCTATGCGCTCGTCGTTGATGGCCGAGAACAGATAGTCCTTTATGAGCTTCAGGTTCTGGGGGTCGCAGGCGTCCTTGCCGCCGTAATATTTTGCGGCCGCGTCCTTCAGTTCGAAACAGCCCTTGCGTATAATCGTGTCCGTGATCTTTTTCAGGGCGCTTTTCTCAAGGTATATGTCCTCCGGGGTGAGGGGATCGGCGGGGCTGTCGCCGAGAGCCTTCTGGAAACGGGCAAGCTCCCTGCGGTAGCCTTCCGCGGTCTTTTTGGAGCATACCGTGCCGTCTCTGAGAAAAACGGCGTCCGAGGCAAGCAGCTTTTCATAGACCTTGAGGAAACAATTCTCGTCTTTTTCTCTCTTCCACGCCAGATACTGCAGCGCCCTTACGGAAACGGGCTCCCCGGAAAGGATATCCGCCGGGAATTTTTCCGCGTCTCCGGCCGGAAGGCCGTTCCAGGCCGCCGCTTCTTCGTCCGAGACGGAATTGGCAAAGGCAAAATCTTCTTCGTCATCTCCGGGGACAAGGAGCCATTTTGTCAGGCCGTAATACTCTCCCGCCCGGAAAAACCTGGTCTTGTCTTCAAGGTGTGTGCGGAGCTTGGCGGTCGCTGTTTTGTCTGCGGGAAAGATCACGGATATCTCTTTTTCCAAAAGAGGCAGAGAAACCGGACAGCCGCTGTTTTCAAGTATCGCCGATACCACTTTTGAAAAGGCGGCTCTTCCGCAGGAACGCCTGTAGGAAAGGGTATAGCGGACCCCCTCCCTGGAAAGCATGCTTTTGTCTCCCGCCGCTTCGATGATCCCGGACTGGATGCCGGATATCCCGGAAGCCGCCGCCAGCGCCTGTCCCTTGGGAAAGCTGCCGAGCATAGCCGAAAACAGCCGGGTGTTCAGATACTCTGCCGCGCCTGTTGATAATTCTTTGGTCATAGTTTTTTGTTCCTTTCTTTAGATACTGTTCCTTGCAGATCGTTTACGCCCAGGGTGCCGGTGATCTTCACCTTGACAAAGTCGCCCGGGCGGCCTGCCGCTCCTTTTATAACAACCACGCCGTCCACCTCCGGAGCGTCCCGGTAGGTGCGTCCCTCGCTGTGTTTCTTTGAAGCGTTTTCTATAAGTACGTCCATGGTCCTGCCTGTGAGGGTCCTGTTTTTTTCGAGAGATATCTCTTCCAGCGCTTCTGCCAGCCGCGCTTTCCTTTCGCCGATCACCTCTTCCGGGACCCTGTCCGGCATATCGTATGCCGGAGTGCCCGGCTCCGGCGAATAGCCGAAGAAGCCCGCCCTGTCGAACCTTGCTTCCCTTATGAAAGCCAGCAGCCTCTCAAAGGCTTCCTCCGTTTCTCCGGGAAAGCCGGTGATGAAGGTGGTGCGCAACGCTATGTCCGGCATGGCCTTCCGCAGCCTTTCTATGAGCCGGAGGTATTTTTCGGCGGTGCCCCGGCGGTTCATTTTCCGGAGTATGCCGTCGTCCGCATGCTGGAGGGGCATATCTATATACCGGAGCACCTTGGGGACGGAGGCCATGGCGTCCGTCAGCCTTTCGGATATCTCGTCGGGATAGGTGTACATCAGCCTTATCCAGCGCAGCCCCTCCAGGGCTCCCAGTCTTTCCAGCAGGTCGCACAGGAGCTCCGGCCGGCCCAGGTCTTTTCCGTAGGCCGTGACGTCCTGGCCTATCACCGTGAGTTCCCTCACCCCGTTTTCCGCCATGGCTTCCGCTTCCCCGACGGCCGCTTCGAGAGGCCTGGAGCGAAGCCCGCCCCGTATCAGCGGGATGGCGCAGTAGGAGCAGCGGTTGCTGCAGCCCTCCGTTATCTTCAGGTTCCCGCGCCAGAAGGGCGTGAGCAGATATCTGCCGTTTTCCGGTTCCTGCCACTTTGTAAAGGGCGGGGCGGCGTGGCAGAAGGAGCCTCCTTCGAGGACCCTTTCCACTGCGGAGCAGATGGCGTGCTGGGGCTCGACGCCCAGGAATGCGTCGGCCTCCGGAAACTTTTCCCCGAGGGCCTTTCCGTTTCTCTGGGCGTAGCAGCCCGCGACGATCACTCTGAGCCCTGGCCTTTCTTTTTTCAGGGCAAGCATTTCCCTTATGGCTTCCTCCGCCTCGTCTCTTGCGTCCCGGATAAAGCCGCAGGTGTTGATCACTATGCAGTCCGCTTCCGCCGGATCGCCGGTGATCTCGTGCCCCGCAGAAAGCAGCGCTCCTATGCAGTATTCCGTGTCGGAGGTGTTTTTTTCGCAGCCCAGGGAGATAAAACCTATTTTAGCCATTACTCCCCGCCGACCCCTTTGAGATATAAAGTCAGCTCCGCTTCCGTTATCAGCACCCGGCGGGCCTTCGCCCCGTCCAGGGGCCCCACGATGCCTTCCTGCTCCATGCGGTCCACTATCCGGGCGGCCCTGTTGTAGCCTATGGAGAACTTCCTCTGCAGGATGCTGGTGGAGCAGTATCCGCTGCTCACCACGGTCCTCACGGCGTCGTTCCACAAGTTGTCGACGGAGCCCGTGTCTTCTTCGTCGTCTCCGCCGCTCCCGCCGGAGTCGCCCACGGGGACCGCCTCCAGCTCGTAGGAAGGCTCCCTCTGTTCCCTCAGGTAATCGCACAGGCCGGTGATCTCGTCCTCGGACAGATAGCAGCCCTGTATCCTGACGGGCTTCGGTTCGTCGGTGGGGGCGTACAGCATGTCGCCGTAGCCTATAAGGCTTTCCGCCCCTTTCGTGTCTATAATGGTTTTGGAATCTATATAGCTGCTGACGGAAAAGGCGATCCTGGAAGGTATGTTGGCCTTTATCTTGCCGGTGATGACGTCCACCGAAGGGCGCTGGGTGGCCACCACCAGATGTATGCCCACCGCCCTGGAAAGCTGGGCAAGGCGGCATATGGAGGTCTCCACGTTTTTGGCGCACTGCATCATAAGGTCCGACAGCTCGTCTATCACCACCACCATATAGGGCATTTTTCCGTCTTCCGGAGCCTTGGCGTTATAGCCGGCTATGTTGCGGCTGCCCTGCTGCTCCAGTATCATATAGCGCTTCTGCATCTCCTGCACCACCGCTTCCAGCACGCCCGCCGCCAGCTTCACGTCCTTCACCACCGGATGGGCCAGATGGGGGATGCCGTCGTAAAGGCTCAGCTCCACCCGTTTCGGGTCGATGAGCACCAGCCTCAGTTCGTCGGGCCCCAGCTTGTATAACAGGCTGGTGATAAGGGTGTTCAGCCCCACGCTCTTTCCGGAGCCCGTGGCCCCGGCTATCAGCAGGTGGGGGGTCTTTGCCAGATCCGCTATCCTGGGGTTGCCGGCAACGTCGGCCCCCAATACGAAGGGGAGCTGGTATTTGCTTTTCTGGAATAGCTCGCTTTCCAGGATGCCCCTCAGCCCCACTATGGCCCGTTTTTTGTTGGGGACCTCCACTCCGATGGCGGATTTCCCGGGGATGGGCGCCTCGATACGGACGTTGATGGCCGCAAGGCTCATGGCCAGATTGTCGGCAAGGCTGGTGATCTTGTTCACCTTTATGCCGTGGGCAAGCTCCACCTCATAGCGGGATACCGTAGGCCCCGAAGCGATCCTCACCACGTTGGCTTCCACGCCGAATTCCGCCAGAGTGTTTTGTATTATCTCTCTGTTGCTTTCTATCTCGTCCCTGGCTTCCTCGGGGATGCCTGCGGAAGGAGCCAAAAGCTCCGTGGAGGGCAGCCTGAAGCCCATGCGCATGACTTCTCCCACGGGCTTTGAAGGCTTCTGCGGCTTTACGGGAGGCAGCAGGACCTCCTGTTTTTCGGGCCGGGGATCCGGCTCCGGCCGGCGTGTCTGCTGATCCTCGGTTACGACCGGTTTTTCGTGGTTCCGTTTTCTGGCGTCGCGGAGAGCCTTCTCCTCGCGGTACCGCTGAAGGAGGGGATCGAAAACCTCCTTCGGCGCCTTGCCGGCGAGAAGAAATGCCGAAACTGCCAGCAGAATAACGCCGGCGGCGTGTTTGAAGATCCCGATGAGCCTGTCCAGAAGATACGAGAGAGCGCTGCCCAAAAGGCCGCCGCACTCCGAAAGGTTTTCCGAGGTTATCCACAGATTGCAGAGTATCGCAAGGGAAACGACAAAGAGCGCCGCGCCCCACAGCCTTTTGGTCTCGAAGCCCGGCGAGCCCTTCCTGAACACGGCGAGCCCGAAATATGCGAGAGAGAGAGAAAACGGAAAAGCCGCCAGGCCGAAAAGATATCTCAGCCCGCGGTTTATGCCGCCGCCCAGGAGGCCTCCTCTGTCCGCCGCGCAGACTGTGACGAACAAAACCGACCCCAGGCTTATAAGTATATAGCCTGAAAGCTTTTTTGCAAATTCCGGATCGATGAAGTTTTTCCGGGCTGATTTTTTTGTGGGTCTTACCGTGCTTTTGTTCATGCTCCTTCTTTCCTGTCAATTGATAGTAATCAATTATATTATATATTATTTATAGTCAAATTTCAAGGGGCAAAAAGGTCGGGGGGCGGCTTTGTTTGTTTTTTTTGCCCTTATATGCTATAATTAACTTAATAGTTTTTAACGAGGCTTGATAATGACCGATACAGATAAAAACAACGGCGGGGCCCCCGGGACTCCTTCCGGCATAGACATGCTCAGGAAAAAATGGCTGGAATTCGAAGCGTATAAGGATTCCGCCGAAGCCGGCGGGCTGAAAGACATAGTTTTTTCCGACGGCGCTATGGCAGTGGGGGATTATTCCCTTGAAAAAGAAGAAGTGATGGCGCGGCTGAACGTCGGCGAAGACGCCCTCAGGAGGCTCACCATGATAGGCGAGCTGGATTCCATAGTGGCGGAAAACATAGAAGGGCAGCAGAGGCGCCTTTATTCCGCTTCTTCCGTGGAGCGTTTCATGGAGGAAGCCGAGATCCCGCGGCAGGTCACCGAGGAAAAGATACTCGAGGCCGCCGACAAGGAGCTCCTGCACCAGATATTCCTGCTGCAGGATATGGTCATCACCCAGTCGAAATACATAAAATATCTCAAGGACATGCTGCTTCTGGAGATCAGGAACATAAAGGAACAGAATCTGGACCTGGCAAGCTACGTTTACGAGCTTGCGGAAAAAAACGAAAAAAAGGAAAGGTAGGGGCGCTATGGTTACAGTCATCGTTATCGCCGCCGCCGTCGCGCTTCTGGCGGCAGCAGCCGGGTGGGTCATATCCACCTACAACAGCCTTGTTCAGGCTCGGAACAAAACCGATTATACCTGGGCGCAGGTGGACGTCATACTGAAAAAACGTTTCGATCTTGTGCCGGGGCTGGTGGAGACCGTCAGGGGCTACGCTGCCCACGAAAAGGAGACTCTCGCAAAGGTCATCGAGGCAAGGAGCCGCATAACGACGGCCGGGAGCGTCAGCGAGACCGCAGACGCCAACAATATGCTTACCGGGGCCCTGAGATCCCTTTTTGCCGTGGCGGAGGCCTATCCCGACCTGAAGGCCAACGCGGGCTTTATTTCCCTGCAGGAGGAGCTCACCAATATTGAAAACAAAATAGCGTATCAGAGGCAGTTTTACAACGATTCCGTGTACGCCTTCAATACCCGGATACAGCAGTTCCCCACGGTGATCGTCGCCCGTATCTTCGGCTTCGGCGCCAAAGACCTGTTCAATACGGAGCAGGCGGAAGAAAGGGAGCCGGTAAAGTTCTCCTTCAGGGATACTCCATGAGGGGCCGCCTTTT
Source organism: Abditibacteriota bacterium (assembly GCA_017959625.1). Taxonomy (GTDB): domain Bacteria; phylum Armatimonadota; class UBA5829; order UBA5829; family UBA5829; genus RGIG7931. The sequence continues at coordinate 12,704 of JAGDAG010000029.1, forward strand.
TGTTTTTCTCGCGGTCCTGTGGCTTGCCGCCGGCTGCCTTTACGCCTATGACAGGGATATCAGCTGGACGGAGCTGGACCTGTCCCTCCACCGGTCGGGGCGGGCGACCCTGGTGTATAAGATACGCTGGGACTACCCCGGGAACACCATGGGCGGCTTCGACCTGGGCGGCTTCGACAAAGCGGAGCCGTATTTCGATTACGACGCTTCCGGAGTTTACGATTCCGGCGGAAACAAACGGCGGATCACCATAAAACGCACAAGCTCCGATATCTACGCCCTGGACGTTGCCGGGGAAAGGCTGAAGGACAATTCCGTATGGGTGGTGAAATACGCCGCCGATCTGTACGGGGCCGGCTACGAGGGCTATACGGAGAGCAAGGAACACGGAAGGCTGGTCTATCTGGACTGGTGCCCCACCGTGTTCAACCAGTCCATGGAGCATTACACGGTGAAAGTGATCTTTCCCGTGGAGGTGAAAAGCGAAAAGTTTTCCGAAGAAGAAAAGGCCGAGTGGCGCAGGACCGTGCTCACCGACAAGGACGTCATGCAGGGCTCCGGCTATCTGATAGACTATTACGGCCAAAAGGATCCCGCTTCCGGAAAGATCTGGCTGGCGATGCTTATCCACAAGAACGGGCCCATAGCCGAATTCCACAAGCAGAACATCAAGATATACGTTCCCGCCGGCTGGTTCGACCTTACAGATTACCATCATGCCGCGGGGGAAAAAGAGGCCGCCCGGCCGGCCGCGGGAAAAGGGTGGATCGGGGTTCTCTTCCTTGCCCTTGTGGGCGGAGGGCTGTTTTTCGGCTTCAGGAGAAACAGAACGGACCCCCGCAGCCTGCAGATAGACAATATAGACAGCCTGAAATGGGATTCCGCTTCGTGGCGTTCCCCCAAGATCCGGGCCTCCACCTTTGCCGTGAAAGGAAAGATATGCAAGGACCTGGACGCCGTGGAAGCATATTATCTGCTGGATATGCCCCCCGGGAACATCATTTCTTCCGTGATCGAATTTCTGGAAGGGAAGGGGCTCGTCAGGGTGGACTCCGCCGATCCCCTGAGGCTCACAAAGCTGGCTCCCGCCGGCGTTTCCGCCGATTCCGTTTACGAATCCATCATCTACAACGCCATCACTCCCGACGGGACGCTGAATATGGACGACGTCAACGGTTCCTTCGAAGAGCTGTTCGACAGGGTGAGGGGGAAAATCTGGGACTGCGACCTGGAAGCCACCAAAAAATACTACAGAGACAGGCTGGCTTCCTTCGACAGGAGCGGCGGCCTTGCGTATGATTCCCTGGATCAGTATATGCGGTACAGATATTATGATTACTGGCTGAACGACAGATACGCCGAACCCGTCTACCGGACCTCCGCCCGGGAGACCTCTTACCAGGAGTTCCTTGCGGGGGACGTCCACCACGACGCCTGTTATTCCCATACCGTGTGCCACGACGCCTGCCACAGCGCCTGCCACGACGCCTGCCACAGCGCGTGCCACAGCGCATGTCACAGCGCCTGCCACAGCGCCTGCGTTTCCGGTAACAGCAGATGACCCTTGAGGAACTGGGCTGGGCGGACACCCTGGTAAAAAACCTTGCCGGCCACATAGCCGTCAGAGAGCGGGACAGTCTTCTGATACTGATCCCCAACAGGGCTTACAAGCTGAACGATACCGGGCTGGCGCTGCTCTCGGAGATGCTGGAAGGGAAAAAGCTTGCCGATATCCTTGAAAAACGGTTCGGGACCCGGGAGATAAGCGAAGACGTCATCGAAGATATCCACTGCTTTTTCTGCGACCTCCGGGCTCTGACCTCGGGCTGCGGCTGCGCTCTTGACAAAAGGCGCGCCGTGGAGCTGGTGCCTTTTGAAAGGCCCTACAACACCCTGCCGGTGATGTCGGAGGTGGCCCTTACCTACAGATGCAATCTGTCGTGCCGTTTCTGCTACGCCGGCTGTTCCTGCACCCGCAGGGATACGTCCCCCGGGATGGACACGGAGGACGTCAAAAAGATCCTGGGCATAATAAAGCGCGACGCCCAGGTGCCTTCCGTCAGCTGGACCGGCGGCGAGCCCCTTCTCCGGAAGGATATATGCGAGCTGACAAGATATGCGTCGGAGGAGCTGGGCATGAAGGTGAACCTCATCACCAACGGCACTCTGCTCACTCCGGCCCTTGCCGACGGCCTCAGGGAGGCGGGGCTCAAAAGCGCCCAGGTGAGCCTGGAGGGGGGCACCCGGGAGGTCCACGAGGCTCTGACACGTTCGGAGGGTTCCTTCGAAAAGACCCTTCGCGCCGTGAAGCTTTTCAGGGAAAGGGACATATTCGTCCACACCAACACTACCCTCAACAGGATGAATGCAGACAAAACGGAAGAGCTTGCGGATCTCGTGGCAAGCCTGGGGACGGGGCGTTTTTCCATGAACCTCATGATCCCCGCCGGCTCGGCGGTGAAGGAGCTGGCTGTGAGCTATTCCGAAGCGGGGGATATCATACGCAGGACCGACAGATACGCTTCGGAGAAAGGGCTGGTGTTCATGTGGTATTCGCCCACTCCCTATTGCCTGTTCAATCCCGTGAAGCAGGATATGGGCGGAAAAAGCTGCGCCGCCTGCGACGGGCTTCTGTCCGTTTCCCCCGACGGGGACGTGCTGCCCTGCTCCAGCCTTGCAAAAAGCGTGGGGAACCTTTTGAGGACCCCCTTTGAAAAGATATGGTTCGGGCGCAGGGCCGAATACTGGAAACAAAAGAAATACGCCCACAGGTCCTGCAGAAAGTGCGAAACTTTCAACGTGTGCGCCGGAGCCTGCCCCATTTACTGGAAGGCTATGGGATATAAAGAACTGAAGGAGGTCTTCCGTGGCAAAAACCGATAAGAAGGGAGAATGGAAAATGTTCGGCGGGCTGCCTCTTGCTCTCCGGACGGTCCTTGCTCTCGGATGCTGGGCTTCCGGAGCCGCCGTTTTCGTTTCCGGCAAGACGCAGGCGGGGGCCTGTATCTTTGCGGCGCTGGCCTTTTTCGGCCTGCTGCTGCTTTGCAAAAGGCGCCTTTCGGCAAAGCCGGAGGATTTTTCGGAAAAAGATAAAGAGTGGAGCCGCACCACACCGGAGGGGCTGGAGGCTGCCGTGGAGACCGTTGCCCGGCACGAGGCGGTGAAATACAAAAAGCTGCCGTTCTGGGCCGCCTCTCTGATCTGCGCCGCGCTTCTCGGGATCGTGACCGCCCTTCTTTCGTCGGCGGACCCCCGTCTGTGTATCGCAGTCCAGGCCCTTTGTTTTTACGTTCTGCCCCTGTCTTCCGGGGGAGTGGAGGACTGGTGCCCGAAACGCCTTATCACCGTCGCTCCGCAGCAGCTTGCGGCTCTTTCGCTGAAGGACAGATACCGGGACAGAGCGACTTTCACCCCTCAGATCGCCTGCGACAAACGGTATTCCGTGCCCCTGGACGCAAAGCTTTCCATCGGGCTGAAGGGCGCTCCGGAGGGGTTTTACGGCATCACCGTCCAGACCACCATAGCCAACGCCATCTATCCCTTTACCTATTGCGTCATAGCGGCAAAAAAGGAGCTGGGCATGGATAAGGCCTTTGCCGCCCTGGATATGGAGCATAGCTCCGACCCGTTCATAAGGGCCCTTTCGGACAAGCGGAGATGCAGATACAAAACCGAGTGCAAAACGGAAACGGACGTAACGGTGATCCTCATACTGCTGAAAAGCAAAGACGAATACGAGACTTCCCTTTCCGACGTGATGAATATGACCGAATCCGCCATAGCCGTGGCGGAAGCGGCGCTGGGGTCAGGATAGTTTCTTTTTTTCTCTTTTTCTGGCCCGGAACAGGTCTGCGCCCCAGGCGAGATACGTGCCGAAAAGGCTGCCGCTTATTATCTGATAAGGGTAGTGGGCCGCAAATTCGGAGCCTGCGAACAGGCGGCTGAAGCCCACAGCGGCGGCTATAAGGAACATGAGCAGAGAAAGCTTCGGCATCTTCAGCGAAACGAAATACGCTATGGCAAAGGACGTTGCGGTATGGCCGCTGGGAAAACCTCCCTGGTATCCGCTGGGCCGGGGCGTAAGATGGCCGAAGGGCGTGTATTTAATGATATTCACCGTTGCGGCTATGAGGAGCATGGCGAGAAGAGTGGAAACAAAGCTGCCGTCGCGGCGTTTCTTTTCATACACGGCAAAAAAGACCACGGCGAAGGCTATCAGCAGATGATAGACCCACTCGCTCAGGAACAAAGCCCAGCCGTAGATATGTTTCGTGGGATGAAAAGAAAGGTAACCGTGGGGCACTGTGACCAGGCACGCCAGAACAAGGCCTGCCGTAAGGCCGGTTATCAATGTTTTTGTCTGAACAGTCATATAAAACTCCAGTAATTATGATACAATAATCTGCCGGTTTCTGTCAAACTCCGGTCTTGCTTTATGAAAGAGTTATTCAATCTGAGGTATCTGTCCAGCAGATACAGGCGTTATCACACCTTTGCCAGGTTTTACGCATGGCATTATATCCTGTTCGTGGCGGTCACGGCCCTTTGTATGAAGCTGTGCCCCACAAACTATATAGTGAAGCTGATGATCCTCCTGTGCGGGGCGGGCTTTGCGGAAGGGACCGTCATGTTCGTCAGGCGGCAGCGCAACAGGAATCCCGTTATACTGATCTTCACCCTGGCTCTCGCTCTGCTGTTCCTCATCTATCTGGGAGTCACGTTTTACAGGGCGCTGCCGGCGGATTACGGAAAGATCGAAAGAGGCTACGTGAGATACGTGGCCACATACCGGGGGGTCCCCTACAGGAAAGGGGGCGAGACGCGCTACGGAGTGGATACCGTGGGTATGGCAAAGGCGTCGCTTTTCCGTTCCGGCCTGGAATACGGCATCAAAAACCATAATATGCAGATCATACTGCGGGCGGCCGGTTTCTGGTGGCGATGCCTCAATGACGAAAAGCTCCTGCGGGAAGACGGAGCCTTTTCCCGCGTGGTGGCCCGCTATCCGGGGCCGCCGGACCCGGATAAGTTTATCCAGGGAGACATGCTTTACGTAGAGGACAGCGGCGTCCTGGCCGTTTATACGGGAAGGGCCTGGTTTGCGGCGCTTCCCGGGGGGAGCGCCGGGGTCATCGATATAAAAAAAGCCTGCAAAGGCAGCGCGCTTGTCCATATAAGATGGAAAGTATTCAATAAATGAAACGGAGGATATCATGAAGTTAGGTTTGGCATTACTTGTTATTTGTCTGGCGGCGGGGGCCCTGTATGCGGGGAACGCCGGTTTTGAAGAGGGGATGAACAGCTTCGGCTTCGGGATGCTGACGGAGCTTGACAAAGGGAAAAACGTCATGGTCTCCCCGGTAAGCCTGGAAATGGTGCTGGGCTCTCTGCAGGGAGCCGGGACCTTTGTGGAGAAACAGGCGATCTCCAAAGCCGTGGGAATAAAGGAGACCAGCCTGAACATCGGTTCAAGGGATCTCATCGCCCTGGCACGGGAGATGAAGGACATGGATCTTGAGATAGCGAATTCCATATGGCTCAACAACGGGCTGGAGCCTTCGCAGACTTATAAGGGCTTTCTTTCAAGGTATTATGATTCCGAGATCAGAAACATAGATTTTTCCGCTTCCGAACAGGCGGCGGCCGCGGTCAACGGCTGGTGCAGCGATAAGACCCGCGGCATGATAGACAGCGTGCTCAGCCCCCGGGACGCCGCCACCTGCCGGCTGCTGCTGGTGAACGCCCTTTATTTCAAGGCCCTGTGGGCAAACCCTTTTTCCGTCCGGAACACCCGCAAGGAAGACTTCAGGCCTTATGAAGGCAGCCCCTATCCCGTGTGGATGATGCACAGGACCGGCAGCTACAGGTTCGTGAACACCGAAAAATACGACGCCGTGCGCATCCCTTACGCCGGCGGGCGCTTTGCCATGGATATCATAGTCCCCGCAGACAAGGAGGCTATGGCGGAATACCTGCGGCAGTTGAAAAACGAAAAGTATTCGCTGTTCTTTGGTGAGGAAACGGGGCAGGAGATGCTGTGCGAGCTCAGCGTCCCGGTGTTCGAGGCTTCCAGCGAGGCCAGCATGCTGCAGCGCCTCGTGGAGCTGGGCATGAAAAAAGAAGGCTATCCCAGGATGCTTTCCGGGGGCGGCAGAGTCATTATCAGCGACGTGCTGCAGAGCGTGAAGATAAAGGCTGACGAAAACGGCACCGAGGCGGCTGCCGTCACCACCATGCCCATGGCTCTCATCGCTCCCAATATGGGCCGCATCACCGTGGACAGGCCCTTTGTGTTCAATATCTACGAAACCAAAAAAGGCGCCATATTCTTTACCGGCGTCATATACGACCCCGGCAGGGCCGAGGGAGAAAGAAAAGCTGCCCCCCCGGAGGGCGACGTCGCCGGGGAGCCGGCGCTGACAGCTCCCGCCCTCCTCTGATACGGGGCGGTATAAGAGAGGTTTTTTTATGAGATCGTTACGGTTCTTATTGCTGCTCCTTCTGCTGTCTGCGGCCCTGGGCGCCGTTGCTCAGGAAGCCGACCGCGATACCCTGCCGAAGGAATACAGGGACAAATATCCCGGCCTGGCCTTTGCCGAAAGCGATATCGTCCTGTATTCCCCCCGGGACTATCAGGTGTTCCAGCGCCGGAGCAGGTCCGAGGGCGAGATATTCTTTTCGGGCAAAATCAACGTGCCTTACGACAAGGTCTCTTACCGCATTACGGGCAGGGCCTTTGACGGCAAGGCCCTCCCCAAAGGCTTCAGGACCCTGAAGGTGAACCCCGTGACCGGCGGCTTTGACGAATACGTGAAGGTCCGGGCGGGAGGATGGTACGCCGTGGAAATAAAAGCGGAAAATGACAAAAAGAGCGTGGCGGAAACAGCGGTGGACAAGGTGGGCGTAGGCGAGGTGTTCGTAGGCGCCGGCCAGTCCAATTCCACCAACTGGGGGCAGGAGCCCATACGGCAGTCTCTGGGCATGGGAGCCTCCACCGACGGAGTCAACTGGAAGCCCTGCGACGACCCCATGATCGGCCAGCATGACAATACTCAGGGGGGCAGTTATTATCCCGAGTTCTGCGACCTTATGTACAAGGAGTTCGGGGTGCCCATAGGCATCGCCTCCACGGGCCACGGAGGGAGCACCATAGAGCAGTGGGCGGCGGGCGCCACCCTCTACAACTTTTTTATGGCCCGGGTGAAGCAGCTGGGCAACAACGGCGTCCGGGCCGTGCTGTGGCACCAGGGGGAAAGCAACTACCTGACCCCCACCGAGGTGTCGGTTATGAATATGACCGCCATCATCTGGTCATCCAACTACGACGCGGGCTGGCAGTTTCCCTGGTTCGTGGCCAAGGTCAGCTACCGGACTCCCGAAGAGCCTTCCTTCCCCCTTATCCG
>JAGDAG010000030.1 GCA_017959625.1 Abditibacteriota bacterium
ATATCTCCATCTATGCATATTATACCACACCCGGGGCGCGGTTTAAGTTTTTTATCAAAATATGCTATAATAGATAATGTGTCTTTATCGGCCGGCTCCGGAGCCGGGCCGGTTTTCAATAATTCAGATAAGTATATGGTGATCCTGTGATAAAAAAGCTGTTTCTGTTTGCGATCCTGCTGCTTTTTGCCGGGGGCGGGAGCCTTTTTGCCCTTTCCCCCAAGATCGAGGCTGACGGCGGCGATCTGAAGATAAACAATATACTTGTGAGCCGTTTCCGCATGCCGGAGGGCGGGGCGGACCCTGTCATGAGGGCCCGTATGGCCGCCATGCGGCTCATGGAGCTTTCCGGCCCGGACTTTACGGTGGACAGCGTGAAAAGCGTGAAGGTATCCGACGATCTGTTCAAAATAACTGTGTGCGGCACCACGGTGTATTACGCCCAGACGGAAGACGCCAGGGAACTCAACTCCACCGCGGAAGGCCTGGCGGGAGTGTGGGTGAACAACATCCGCTCCGCCCTGCAGGCCGTGCCCATATACCTGGACGCTTCGTCCTTTGTGCTTCCCCTTGAAGAGCAGAGGCGCTGGGTGCTCCACGGCTCCTATACCGGCGAGCCTCTGCTCGCCGTGGACGCTCCCGACGTGGTCTCCGTGCGCTATGACGCCGAAGCCAGGAGCATCGCCGCTTACGGAAAGGCTCTGGGGTCGGCCAACGTCACGGTTTCCGCCGGAGATTACGTGTTCCGTTTTGTGATATACGTCAAAAAGCCCGCCGCCAAAATACCGGATTCCTGCGTGTTCAACGTTACCGGCTCTCCCTGTCCTTCTTCCGTCATCAGGAGCGGCATAAAGGGCGCCGTCTGCGGGAACATACAGGCGGAACCCGGAGCCTCGGTGGTGGTGGAGGGCATAGACTGGAACGATACCTCCCTGGGTTCCGGAAGCAGTTCGACAGCGTCGGTGCGGGTCACCTGCAAGGGCTCAAGCTATCTCACCGTGAGCAAGGTGGTTTACGTGCGCATAACCAACTGTTCCGAAAAAAGAGAAAAGCCCGCCAGGATCTTTTATTCCAATCATCCCGAGACCATGAAGCAGTTTCAGGACCTTTTTACCGGCACTCTCGATGATAACGTGTGCACCAGGCTTTTGTACCATCATCTCAACGCGACGGGAAGAACGGCAAACCTGCGGATAGAGGTCATAAACCCCGGCGACGCTCCCGCCGTGATCCGGACCACCCGCACGGCCATAAAGCCCATGGTGGACACCATTTCCGTGGGGCTGCAGGCCACAAAGGGCTTTATGAGCGCCGAGGGGAAAAACATCAGCACCTATGACGTGATACCCCCCCGCAGCACGAGATACTATCTTTCCGATACCATGAGGCACAACGATACCTCCAGCGGCGTGATGGAGTTTACCTCCAAGGAGGGAGGCGCGGGCTGTGTGGTGAGAGTGAGCGTGGCGCCTTCGTCGTCTGCGGATCCCGCCGTTTTTTCCTGCGCCCGCTATTCCGGTACCGGCAGCTTTGACGAAGACGATTATATCTTTGACGAGCCGGTAAAGAGATTCACCGAGACCTACGAGGTCGGGAAAAACTGGGTGTTCATCTCCGTTGGCAAGGAGCATCTCACCACCGAAAAGGGCACCAAGCTTTACGGCAACTACGGGGTCACCTACAAAATGGATTTCACCCTCACAAATCCCACCGCCGACGAGAGAAAGGTGCGCATAGGCTTCGATCCTTCCGCGGGGGCTGCGGCGGCTTATTTTACCGTAAACGGAGAACCTGTCACCATACACCACATCAAGCCTCCTTCGGAATACAACATTTATTCCGCGGTGCTGAGGCCCGGAGAGACCAGAAGGGTGACTGTGGAGACCATGCCCGTTTCCGGCTCCAACTATCCGGCAAAGGTGATAGTGGGCCCGGTGAGCCAGTAGGAGAAACTATCAATGCTTTACAGTATCAACGAGCTTTTTGAGGAGGCGGACCGCCGCAATTTTGCTTACGGCGCCTTCAATTTTGCCAATGCGGAAACCGTTATGGCGGTGCTGGAGGCCAGCAGTGAGCTGAAGACCGACGCCATGCTCATCGGCTCCGGAGAAGAGAACGTCACCTTCGGCCTGGAAAAATGGGTGGAGCTGGTGGAGTTCATGGCAAAGGACTACGACATAAGGGTGTGCCTGCATCTGGACCACTGCGCCGATATAGAATATATCACCGACTGCCTTAAAGCCGGGATCAGGTCCGTTATGTACGACGGCTCCGCTCTGCCCTATGACGAAAACGTGAAAAACACCGCCGAGGTGGTGCGCAGGGCAAAGGACTTCGGCGCAGCCGTTGAAGGCGAGATAGGGCATATCGGACGCTGCGACGACCTGGTTTTCGAGGGAGTGGATACAAAATACAACACTCTCACCGACCCCCGGCAGGCGGCGGAATTCGTCGCTCTTACCGGCGTGGACGCTCTGGCTGTCTCCATAGGCAATGCCCACGGGCTTTCCAAGGCTCTTCCGGTGCTGGATTTTGAGCTGCTGGAGGAGATAAAGGGCGAGATAAACGGAAAGGCCCACATAGTGCTCCACGGCGGCTCCGGCATACCCGCGGACCAGCTGCGACGGGCCGTGAACCTGGGGATACGCAAGGTGAACGTGGCTTCCGAGATAGGCCGGGCCTACGTGGATACCCTCAGCGAGGTCTCCCAAAGAGAATGGTGGGGCCACGGCGTCGCCGCCGCAAAAGAAGCCGTGAAAGGCGTGGTAACGAAATGGATACTGAACCTTTCGCAGGATAAAAAATAAAATGAGCTTTGCAGGCTGCCCCGGCAGCCTGTTTTTTTTGGGTAAAAGCGGTTTTTTTTGCATTTAACGGGAACAAATGTGACAATAACACTGTATTATTAATTGATAGCGCAGTTATCAAGTGACTTGATAAACGTGAAGTGAATGTGTTTGGGAGGTGTTTACCGTGAACCAGGAAAAATTGACCAATAAAGCAATGGAAGCTCTCGGCGAGGCCCAGTCTCTCGCCCAGTCCATGGAGCATCAGAATATAGAGCCTCTGCATCTGCTTTCCGCTTTGCTGAAGCAGGACGGGGGAGTCGTTCCCGCCCTTCTTTCGGGTGTGAAGGCGGGCTGCGAAAAAGCGCTGGCCGCCGAGATCGAGAGCAGGCTTGCTGCAAAGCCCAAAGTCAAGGGCGAAGGCGGAAAATACGTGTCCAGGGAACTGTCGCAGGTCTTCATAGACGCCGAAAAACTGTCTAAGGAGATGCAGGACGAATTTGTCAGCTGCGAGCATATGTTCCTTTCCATGTTCTCCGGCGATACGGGAGAGCTGCTGCAGAAATGCGGCGTCACCGCCGACGCTGCCAAAAAGGCGCTGGCCTCGGTCCGGGGAGCCTCCAGAGTGACGGACCGCGACCCCGAGGGCAAATACAACGCCCTGGAAAAATACGGCCAGGATCTCACCGCTCTTGCCGCCGCAGGCAAACTGGACCCGGTGATAGACAGGGACGAAGAGATA
>JAGDAG010000318.1 GCA_017959625.1 Abditibacteriota bacterium
CGCTCTTGCCCGCGCCGCCGAGGCCGGATGGCTGACTCTTGAAAAGCTCGAAGCCATGACCTCCGTATGCAGCGTAGGCCTGGATATGATAGTCGTGCCGGGCTATACCGGCGCCGAGACCCTTACAGCCATATGCATGGACGAGCTTGCCATAGGGATGATAAACCGGAAAACCACTTCCGTCCGCATAATCCCCGTTCCGGGGAAACAGGCGGGAGACACCGCTTATTTCGGCGGGCTTTTCGGGGAATCGCCGGTGATGGACATAAAAAACAATACTTCCAACGTATTCGTGAGCCACGGCGGAAGGATCCCGGCGCCCCTCACAAGCCTGAACAACTGACATGCTGTATATATACAACGCCTGCACGGATCCGTATTTCAATATGGCCTGCGAGGAATATCTGCTGAAGGATTTTCCTTCCCCCGAGCCCGTATTCATGCTGTGGCAGAACTCCCCCGCCATAATAATCGGAAAAAACCAGAACACTCTGGAAGAAATAAACCTTAACTACGTCAAGCAGTCGGGCATCGCCGTCGTCCGGAGATTATCCGGCGGGGGCGCGGTGTATCATGACAAAGGCAACCTGAATTTCACTATCATCACACGGTACCAATCAGGCTTTCTTGATTCCATGGACATGTTCACCCGTCCTGTCATCGGCGCCCTGGAGGACCTGGGCGTAAAGGCAGAACTCAAGGGAAGGAACGACATATCCATCGGCGGCCGCAAGTTTTCGGGCAATTCCCAGACGGTAGCCGGCGGCAGGATACTCCATCACGGCACCATAATGCTGGACGTGAACACGGACGTTTTATCCAAAGCCCTCGCGGTGCCCAAGGCAAAGATCGAGAGCAAAGGCATCAAGAGCGTCAGAAAAAGAGTGACCAACGTCAACGCCCATCTTGCAAAACCGGTCACTCCGGAAGAATTTGCCTCACTCCTCCGGAACAGGATGGCGGAAGAATACCCTTTGGAGGATCATTCCTTCGGTCCGGAGGATACGGCCGCCATAACAAAGCTGAGAAACGGAAAATATATCACCTTTGAATGGAATTACGGCACCTCGCCTTCTTTCACTTACTCAAAACAGATAAAGCTTCCCGCAGGGCTTATCCGTTTTTCCTTTAATACCCAAGGCTCCGTAATTACGGAAGCCGCCGTAACCGGAGACTTTTTCGGCGTGGAAGACATAAGCGGATTGTGCCGGGCCCTTGCGGGCGTCCGGTTTACCCGGGAAGCTCTCACCGAAGCATTTCTCGGCATAAACACCGAAAAATACATCAGTTTTCTGAAAAAAGAAGAGATACCCGGGCTGTGCCGGGAGCTTTTTGAGTAAAAATCGGGCGTTTTATGAAAGAATCGCGCCGCCGGACGTTTATCGGTGCTATAATAAAAATAATAACGCTGCCGGTCCTGCCGGTAATTGAAATATCGAGGCACGTCATATGAAAATCACTCTAGTCACGCTTATAATGTCTTTTGTTTTCGTCCTGCCCTCTCTTGCGTATATAATCCCCAACGCAAAATATCCCTCCGAGGACGTGATACTTGCGCAGATCATCGCCGGCCCGTCCTACGGCATCCTTCCGGACGGGAACACCGACTGCACCGAAGGGCTGAGAAATGCCGTAGCCGACTGCGAGGCCGTGGGCGGAGGCACCGTGTTCCTGCCTGCCGGAGAATATCTGGTGACAGGGCCCGTCTGCATCCCGTCAACGGTAGTTTTGAGGGGAGACTGGACAGATCCGCTGAAAGCCGGAAAAAAGGGCGATCCCGGCACGGTCATCATAGCAAAGCCGGCAAAGGAGCCTCTCGGCAGATCTCCGTACTCCGGAGCCCTGTTCACAGTGGAAGCAAGCGCCGGCCTGATGGGCCTCACTTTCTGGTATCCCGAACAGAACGGCTTATCGCCCGCGGCCTACGGCCCTACGGTCTGCGTCAAGCCCCATGACGACGACTACGTCACCACAAACGTTTACAAGCCGAAGCGCATCGTCTCCTGCGCCACTCTGAAAAACCTGACTCTCGTCAACTCCTACAGGGGGATCAGCGCCGAATACAGCCACGAGCTTTGCCAGCTGGAGACGATCCGGGTCTGCGGCCTGGATTACGGAATAAAGATGTGCAATTCCACCGACGTGGGCTACTCAACCGATATAATGATCAGCCCGGACGTCTGGCTTGACGCCGGCAAATACTCCTGCGCAAATCCGGAGGTTCTCAGGTATTACTGCAAGGAAAACACCGAG
>JAGDAG010000031.1 GCA_017959625.1 Abditibacteriota bacterium
GCGTAGCCCATGGGGACCGTAGCCACCTTCATGGGCCCCGGGGCGGTAAAGGTCCTGCCGTAGCTCACCGTATCTCCCGCCTGCAGGGTCTTTATATGGCTTATCACCGATTTCAGGGTCATCACCGGCTTAAGGCTTTGGGTGTTTTTCACCAGAGGCGAAGGCTTCAGGCCGTAAAGGATGATCCCAGCCCTTACCATATCCTCCTGGAACTCCGGCCGTTCCAGAATGGCGGCGGAATTGGAGCAGTGCCTTACGGAAAAGCGTATCCCCTTTTCGGCAAAAAAACCGCAGGCCTCCCGGAAGCATTCATACTGTGACAGGGTAAAGTCTGCCCCGGCGCCGCCTTCGTCGGCGGCGGCAAAATGTGTAAAAATACCCTCGGGCTCCAGCCCGGGGAGCTGGCAGACCCGCGCGGCGGCCTCCAGGCCGCCCCTGTCTTTTTCGGGGGCTCTGTACCGAAAGCCCAGCCTTCCCATACCCGTATCCAGCTTGATGTGTACCGGCAGCCGTATCCCCCCGGAAACGCAGCATTCCGAAAGCGCCGCGCCGTATTCCTCGGAATACACGCACTGGCTGAGCCCGTAGGCTGCCAGCTCCTTTGCGCACAAAACGGGAGTATAGCCCAGGATCAGCACAGGCTTTGAGACGCCCCCGTTGCGCAGCTGTATGGCTTCCTCTATATTCGAAACGGCAAACAGATCCGCTCCCAGCTTCTCATAAAGAGAGGCCAGCTGAAGGGCGCCGTGGCCGTAGCCGTTGGCTTTAACGACACAGCACAGCCCGGTTTCGGGCTTTATCCTGCTCCGGATAAACCTGAAATTATCCTCGGCGCAATTGAGATCGATCTCTGCCCAAACGCGTTTCTGCTTGTTTTTTATTATCATATCATTCCTTTCCGTCCGGCAAAAAGCCGCACCTTGCGTGAGCGCGCTTTTTATTGCGCGTCCCGCCCTTCCGTTTTCACGGCTCCGCTCATGACGTCTATGGCGGCAAGGGCTCCCAGCGCCTCCAGATACCGCGATGCGTTTTTTACGGAATCGTCCCTGTTTTCCGCCAGAGCCTCCACAGTGAGTATTTTTGCAAAACGCTCCCGCAGCCCTTCGGAGTCCTTAAAGGCGCCGCAGACGGCGTATATAGGTATATTTTCTTTCCGGCAAAAATCCGCCGCGGCTCCGGCGGTCTTGCCGTAAAGGCTCTGCCCGTCGAGACTGCCCTCGCCGGTGAGTACCAGGTCGGCGTCCTTTGCCTCGGAATAAAACCCCTTTGCCGAAAGCACGGCTTCCGCTCCGGAGCGGACTTCGCAGCGTCCGAAGGCCATAACCGGCGCCGCCATGCCTCCTGCCGCTCCCGAAGAGGGCAGCTCCGCCACCCTTACGCCGCTTTCCCTGAAAAGCAGCGAAGCGTAATGCTCCATGCCTCTTTCCATTTTTTCAAGGTCGCCGGGCAGGGCCCCTTTTTGCGGCGCGTAGGTATATGTGGCGCCCGCTTCTCCCAGCAAAGTGTTTTTCACGTCTGCCGCCACTGTAAAAAAACAGGAGAAAAAGGCCCCCGCGACGCCCGAGATATCTATCGAGTCTATTTCTTCCAGGGTGAGCCCCGTGGGCACGAACGCTTCGCCGTTTTTCCTGAGGAACCTTGCTCCAAGAGCGCAGAACAGCCCGCAGCCGCCGTCGTTGGTGGCGCTGCCTCCAAGAGTAAGAAGTATTCTTTTGCAGCCGCTTTTCAGGCATTCGAGAACGAGCTCTCCCGCC
>JAGDAG010000319.1 GCA_017959625.1 Abditibacteriota bacterium
CTGGACGGCAGCGTTCCGATGGACGAGATGCTTCCGCTCCTGGACGGCTATTTCGGCACGTACGGAAGGCGGGATAAAAATCCCGGATTTGCCATTCAGGAGCCGAAGGGATCGGAGAGAACCATCCGCTACGAGCTCGGGCAGGAGGAAGAACCGGAGAACAAAGGGTACCTGACGCTTGCGAGGATTACCGGGACCTGGAAGCCAAACTGCAAAAAACAAAAGAGGAAAGGCAGGAGATACTCAGCGAAGCGGCGGCCCAGGTGGACAGGGTCCTCAAGCAGAGGCATTTCAGGGCGGAGATCCAGTCGCGGGCAAAGCACCTGTGGAGCATATACAACAAAATAAAAAAGGACCATTTCAAATTTGAAGAGATATACGATCTGCTGGCGATAAGGGTGATCATAGATACGGAAAACGTGAACGACTGCTACACTGTAATGGGCATAATACACGATCTGTGGCCGCCCATACCCCGCCTGTTTTCCGACTATATCGCCAATCCGAAAACCAATAACTACCAGTCGCTGCACACAAAAGTGGTGGCTCTCGACGGTTCGCCTCTTGAAGTGCAGATTCGCACGAGGGAGATGCATAATACCGCGGAAATGGGCGTAGCCGCCCACTGGCAGTATAAGGAAAGGCTGAACAGCGATATTTTTGAGCAGAGGCTTTCCTGGCTCCGGCAGGCTATCTTCAACTGGCAGAAGGACGCCGGGGATTCCGACGAGTTCATGGACAACATAACCAACGATCTGTTCAACGAACAGGTGGTTGTGTTCACCCCCAGGGGAGACGTGATGGACCTGGTGAAACGCTCCACCCCCGTGGATTTCGCATACAAGATACATTCCGACGTGGGAGACCACTGCGTAAAGGCAAAGGTGAACGGCATAGAGGTCCGTCTGGACCACGCCCTCAGCAACGGCGACGTGGTGGAGATCATCACCTCTGCAAGCGGGGTCCCCTCGCTGGACTGGCTGAATATAGTAAAGACCTCCACGGCAAAAAACCGTATAAAGCAGTATTTCAGGCGCAAATATTCCATAGAAAACGAAGAAAAGGGACGGGAGATCATCCAGAAGGAGCTTGCCCGGCAGCACCTCAACAGCAGGGTGATACTGGATGCCGGGGTGCAAAAGCGGATCTCATCAACGGTCACCGATATCCGGGAGATATACGCCGCCGTAGGCTGCAGGACGGTTTCTCCGGGCTGGCTGATAAACAGGCTCATCTCGGAAGGGGCAAAACAGCACGAGGAGATCAGGGAAAAGGCTCTCGAAGAGCTGCTTACAGTATCCCTTAACGGCGAAAGCGACGTCCTCTGCACGAGAGCGCGCTGCTGCGAACCTCTTCCGGGGGAACCGGTGGAGGCCTACAGGACCATGGAAAGGGGATACGTGCTCCATTCGAAGCGCTGCCCCAATCTGGAGCGCTACAAAAAAGAAAACCCCGACAGGGTAACGCCGGTAAACTGGAAGCCTTCCCGGGAATATCTCCCCGTGAGCATAAGGATAAAGGCCATGAAAAGGATAGGCCTTATCCGGGACATAGCGTCGGCGGGAGCGGATCTGGAAATGCCCGTCAATACCATTTCCATGCTGCCCGGAAAAGAGGAAACGGAGATCTTCATAGTTCTGGGGGCAAAAGACATCGAGACCCTCAACGCTCTTTTGGGAAGGATAAAGGACATCCCCGACGTGACGGCGGCGGTGAGAGTCACGGGACAGAAAAAAAAGGAGTCCGGATGATCTGCGTTATCCAAAGAGTAAAAAGGTCTTCCGTTTCCGTGAACGGCAGCGCGGCAGGCTCCGTTGAAAAAGGCCTCACCATCCTTGCAGGCGTCAAAAAGGGAGATACCGAAAGAGAAGCGGAAAAGCTCTGCGCAAAGATATGCGCGCTGCGGATCTTTGAAGACGATAAAGGCAAGATGAACCTTTCCGTAGAAGACATCGGCGGCAGCGTGCTTGTGGTAAGCCAGTTCACCCTGCTGGCGGATACTTCAAGGGGAAGGAGGCCTTCCTTCGGACAGGCCGAGGAGCCCGAAAGGGCCAAAGCCCTGTATTCGTATTTTGCCGGGCTGTTTGCAAAAAGAGGGCTCGACACTCAGACCGGGGTATTCGGAGCGGACATGCTCCTTTATATAGAGAACGACGGTCCGGCCACCTTTATCCTTTCGGAAGAACCGGAAAATTGACAAATATAACCGTTTGTGATATAATTTTCCGTCAAGGAGTTTTGAATATATGGTCAGATTTCTTCCCGCGGCAGCGCTGTTTATGATAGTTTTCTGTCCCTTGGGGGCTATGTGCTGGACTTCCTCGTGCGTCAGTATCAAAACAAACGGAGGCCGCATCGAATACGCTCCTTCGGCAAACGAGCCCTGGGCGGAATGCACGGAGACGCTGTCTTCGCCCCGGGAGCCGGGATACGTATATCTGGAAGTCAGGGCTTCCCGCAGCGCGCCGGCGGTGCTGGTTGTTACTTCTTCGGAAGGCGTAAAAGCCTTTTATCACTTTGCCCTTCCGGTCTTCAGATCGAAGATAAAGGTGGATTCAAAACAAAGCGACATGACTTCCGGAGGCCGTTTTCTGCGGGATATAAAGGCGGTCTCTCTGGCTTTTGAAGCGGGCGCTTACAAAGACGGCCGGGGAGCGGAAGCGGAGATCTTCGGGCTGGCCTTCGCCGAAGAACCGCCGGAAAAAACCCTTTATTCACGGTTCTGGCTCCCTTCCCTGGGGGCGGGTTTTTTGCGGGACTGTGAAGCGGAGACCTGCGTCTGGAACATATGGCCCCCTTCCTCCGGCCCCGGCTGGGAAAGCGGACAGGCCCAGTTCGGAGGCTACGACGCCCCCGGAGGCAGGGATATCATCCGCGGCGTGATAGATTTTCTGTCGCTGTATTACGGCGGCGGGGGGCTGGATCTGCCCTATATCGAGGACCCTTCCCTTACGGAATACGCCCGGAGCAAAAACGTGACCGTTTATGCGGAAATGCACCATACCCCGGATATAGGCTGGCTGAAAGAAAACAGGGCGCTGAACGTAAACAGGTACGGGCAGACCTGCCCGGATATGGGTGTGGCGGACATGAGCCACGCCTACGACTTTACAGACGACAGGGTGGTGGAAAAAACGTCCGAAAAAATGCTGCGTTCCGCAGCGGCCGGAGTAAAATACATACGATCCATAGATTACGTGTGGACCCCCTTCGGCCCAAACGGCTCCTGGAACGGCATGATATGGGGCTATTCCGCCTCCGCCGTAAAGCGCTGGCGGGAAGACCTTGCGGCAAAGGACAGCGGCATAGAGCTTATCGAAAACGGAAAGCGGCGCCGGCTTTATTTCCCGGAATACTTTACGGCGTATCACGGTTACTTTCCCGAACCCTGCCATGCGGGCTGCGAACGCTGGGAGGACTACGTTCCTCCCATGGACGGCGATACGGAGAACCGGATCGAAAAAGCCAAGCTGCATATGATGCTTTATCATTACGAATGGCTGAAATTCATAAACGCCGCCGCCGAAAAAAGCGTCGAAAAATACGGCGTTTACGCCCAGCCCATACTCAATGCCGAATCCGCGGGCAACGGGGGCGACTATATTTATCTTTCAAGGCTCTCCAACGTGGCGGGCTATTGCCCGGAATGGTGGGGAACGCCGAACGTCATCATAGGCAACTATTACAACGGCAGATATTACGAAAAGGGGGCCGCGGGAAAGGAACGCTGCCTTTTCGGCGAATCCGGAGCGGGGGGGGCAAACCCCTTTTACGGCAAATACCAAAGGCCCAACTACTGGGACAACCCGGCAGGCTGTCTCATAGCCTATTCCCAGGCCGGTTCGTCGCTTTTCAGGTCGAAACAGGATCAGTACTGGGGCAGCAGCCCGGAAAGGATGACGGATCCGAAGGAAAAGGAATATCTTATCTACACGGCTTTCGTCTCGTCGTGGAACGGTTTTCTGAGAGCAAAGGAGGACGGCCTCAAAAAGCCCTCCTGCAGGGTATGCTCTTTTATCCAAAGGGCGCCGGCGGGCTATACCAACAGCATGGATACGGAAGCCGGAGCGCCGTATTCCTTCAACGGGATACTGGAAAAAAACAATTATCTTTTCGACGGCGCGTCTTTTCCGGAGGTGCTGGGGATAAACAATTACGATATCTGCTTTTACAGCCCGGTCACAAGCCCCCGGGGCGCTTTGGACATGCTGTGGAAATGGCTGAAAACGGGAAACAAGACCCTTGTGACCCACAGCTTTGTGCCCCTGAACGCCGACGGGCCCGGAAAGGACGTGAACAAGGCGGAGATACGCCCGCAGATACCGGAGAAAGCCGCAGCGCGTAAAACGGGCTTCGACACCATAGCCAAAACAGATGTTTCGGAAGGCGAATTCAAGACGGCGCTCAAAGGGCTGGAACGGTTCCGCGGGCATTTGGCTCTCGAGGATACCCTTTATTCCATAGAGGGCTATACTCCTTTGGCCACTCTGGACGGAAAGCCGCTCATCAGTGTGAAAAACCTTGACAACGGCTCCCGCATAATATATCTGGGTTTTGCCCCCTGCCAAAGGGACGCCCTCGGAAACACAGAGATCTGCGTTTCGGAAAAGGGCGTCCAGGACAGCGGCTTCGACAGCGCGGCCGTATGCGCCGTGATGGAATATCTCGGAGAAAAGCGGCAGGGCGTCACGGAAGACGATCTGTCTGTGATGCGCTACGAGACCGCCGGAAAAGGCGGCGTTTATATCCTGCTGAACCGCTCCGCCAACCGGCAGTGGCAGGGGGAAGAAGAGATCTTTACGGTATTTCAGGCGTATTCCGAAAAAGTCCGCTATACCGCTCCCCCCCGGGTGCTGACGGAAAAGCCGGACGCGGGATACGTGATACGGGATTTTCTCTCCGGCGAAGAAACCATTGGGACCTCCGACGGCATGGGATATCTTGAGATACCCATGGACGGTTACAATATAAGAGGGGTATATATATACCCCGCGGAAAGACTAAAATAATCAAACGAAAGGTGCTTTATGTTAGATCCTAAAATCATCAGAACGGACCCGGAGCTGGTAAGAAAGGCTCTCAGGGACAGAAATCATCCGGAAGAAAAGCTTGACGAATTCCTCCGGCTGGACGAAAAACGCCGCCGGCTGCTCACGGAAGTGGAAACCATGAAGGCGGAGCGGAACAGGATAAGCGACAGTATCGCCGTCATGAAACGCAGCGGGGAAGACGCCTCGGAGATCATTAAGGAAATGCAGGCCTTTTCTTCAAAGATAAAGGAAATGGACAACGACGTAAAGGGCATGGACGAAAAGTTCAAAGATATACTTCTCAACATACCCAATATCCCCGACGAGACCACTCCGAAGGGAAAAGACGAAAACGACAACGTGGTCGTCCGGTCATGGGGAGAATTGCGGAAATTCGATTTTCAGCCGAGGCCCCACTGGGATATATGTACGGATCTGGATATGCTGGATTTTGAAAGAGGGGCAAAGATATCCGGCGCCGGTTTCATAGTGTATAAAGGCATGGGCTCAAGGCTCGAAAGAAGCCTTTTCAGCTGGATGCTGGATATGCACACTGCAAAACACGGCTATACTGAGATATTTCCTCCGTTCCTGGTGAACTCCGCATCCATGACCGGCACGGGACAGCTTCCCAAGTTTGAGGAAGACATGTACAAGTGCGACAAGGGCGACGAGCTCTACAATATCCCCACTGCGGAGGTGCCGGTGACCAATCTCTATTCCGGCGAGATACTCCCCGGGGAGCTGCTGCCCATAAAGCACTGCGCTTATTCCGCCTGCTTCAGAAGGGAAGCGGGTTCCGCCGGCAAGGACACAAGAGGCCTTTTAAGGGTGCATCAGTTCAACAAGGTGGAGCTGGTGCAGTTCACGAGGCCCGAGGACTCCCCTGCCGCCCACGAGAGCCTTACGGGGGACGCCGAAGATATACTCAGGGCCCTTGGCATTCCCTACAGAGTGGTAGCCCTGTGTACCGGCGACATCTCCTTCTCCTGCGCCAAATGCTACGATCTGGAGATCTACGCCCCGGGAGCGGACAAATGGCTCGAAGTGTCGTCCTGTTCCAATTTCGGCGATTATCAGGCGCGGAGAGCGGGCATCAGGTTCAGAAGGGAAAAAGGGGCAAAGCCGGAATTCGTCCATACCCTGAACGGCTCGGGAGTGGCCCTTCCCAGGCTTTACGCCGCCATCATCGAAAACTATCAGCGCGAAGACGGCTCCGTAATTGTCCCCGAACCTCTGCGGCACTACATGGGCTGCGATGTTCTCGAAAGGCAGCGGTAAGATGCTGAAAAGCTTTTATAAATACCGCAGATACAGCTACGCCTTCGCGGCAGTATGCATGATATGCGGTTTTATAATAACCTGGAAAATGAGCGCGGCCACACAGAAGAATCTGGAGAAAAGGCTGTCGATACTGCCGGCGCCGGTCTTCAGCGAAGAGCCAGCGGACCTGAAGACGGCAAAGCTCTTTGCAAAAGACGGCTGCGTATATATAGAAAACACAGGCGGCGGAACGATATATACGGCGGAAACGGAAAACGGCGTCGTTTATGAAGGCGGCCCCTTAAAGCCCGGAGAAAAAGCAAAAACCTCTCTTGCGGCGGACGGACCGGAGATACCGGAATTGACCGGCATAGGCATCGACAAATGAACGAAGAAGAAAAGATCATTCAAAGAAAAGGGCTTATCAGCATGTTCGCCATGTTTCTGGGGCTTTTCTGTCTGATAAACAGCATTCTTACGGTCAATCTTTATAAAATAGATCCCGCCGGGACTGCCGAGCTGCGAAGCGGTTATATGACCGCCGTCCTCACGGAACCTTCCCTGAGAGATGCGGAAACGGAGATATTTCTCCACGGCGCTTCCTGCGAAGTGCGCACGGATTCAAACGAAACAAAGCGTATGGCGGACATCCTGGAAAAATGCGCCGAAGAAAACGCCCTCACACTGGAAAGCATTTCCTTTTACGATAAAAACGGAAAGCACAAGGGAGACTTCAGAAGGGAATAAGGGCTGTTGATATGCTGTTGGAACGAACGTAAAATAAATTGTTCACAGGCTGTTGAAAAACCTGTTGATAAATACGGCATGTGAAAAAACGCGGATCTTTCAACATGAAGACCATACCGGATAAAACGGTATTCCACAGGCAAAGGCATGAATGCCGCGTGAGTGAAAAAAGAGGTTTTCAACGATTCCACAGCCCTTATAATAAACAAAATAAAACATAAAAAATTCTTATAACATTCTATTACGTTATGCGGATAAAAAAGCTTCGTATCAAAAATCTCAGATGCATAGAAGATCTGGAATTTGACGCAAATCGGGACCTGAATCTGATCCTTGGGGACAACGCCCAGGGAAAAAGCACCATTCTGGAAAGCATATTTCTTTTATGCACCAGCAAGAGCTTCAGGACCGGTCACGACAAAGAGCTGATAAAAACCGACGAAAACGTAAGCCTTGTTTTTGCGGAAGCGGAAAGGGAAAAAAGGAATCCCGTGAAGGTGGAGCTGGCTTTGGTGAGGAACGCCGCGAAGCAACTGAAAATAAACGGAGTCCGCAAAAGGCGCATCCCGGATCTGTTCGGCGAGATAAACTGCGTGGTTTTCTCTGCGGAAGATACAGCCATGCTCAGAGGGGAACCGAAAGCCCGCAGGCATTATCTGAACCTGGACATTTCGCAGCTTTATCCCGCTTACGCCCAGCTGTACGGGGAATACAAAAAGATACTTGCCCAGAGGAACACGATGCTGCGGGAGATCTCGGCGAATCCGGACAAATACCCTCCGGCTTTTCTGGACGTCTATGACGAAAAAGCGGCATCCCTTGGCGCCGCTCTCATAGAAAAGCGCCTCGTATATACAAAGGCTCTTTTCACGTATGCGGAGGAGTTTTACAGAAGCATCACGGACAGCGAGGATGCGGAGTTTTCCTACGTATCTTCGGTAAAATACGCTTCCGGGGAAAAACAGGAGATAGAAGGAGCCATGAAAAAACAGCTGGCGGAAAAACGGGCTTCGGACATAATATACCATACTACCTGCTGCGGGCCCCACAGGGACGACATATCGGCCGTGGTGAACGGCATGCCCGCAAAGACCTACGGTTCGGCGGGACAGCAGCGCAGCTGCGCCATGGCCCTGAAGCTGGCGCAGATATATCTTATATACGATCTCACCGGAGACTATCCGGTGGTGCTGCTGGACGATTTTGCCAGCGAGCTGGACAAGGGAAGGCAGAAAAAAGCGCTGGACGCCGCAAAAGACAACTGCCAGTGTTTCATCACCGCCACCCATACGGAGAAAAACGTTTACGGCAAGATCTTCAGCGTCAAAGGAGGGAAGCTCGTATGAACAGAAGAATGCCGAAAAGATCTTCCGTCCTTCCCGTTTCCGCGGCCCTTTCCCGGTTCAGCCGGAGATATTCCGCTTCCCTGAGCGATTTTCTGCGGTGCTGCATCCTGTGGAGAAAAGCGGCGGGAGACTATACCGCCAGGGCAAGCTACGCCTATAAATGCCGGGGAGGGACGCTTTTTATAAAATGCAGGACCAGCGCCTGGGCGGAAGAACTGAAAAATATGGCTCCGGATCTTATAAAAGCCCTCAACCGCGAAGAAGGGGGGGAACACATAAGGGCCCTGAGGTTCACCATAACCAATTTCACCGATCCCGTCATGCCCCCGGAGGAGAAAAGGTCGCCCGACGTGTAATTCGGCGCGGAGACCCTGAAAAAAGCGGACAGCATATCTTCTCTGGCAAATTCCCCTTCGCTGCGGACGGCGGTGAGAGAGGCGTATCTTGCCGGCAAAAAAAGAGAAATGCTGGACGATATGAACGGCATATCCGAAAAATGACTTTATAATTTTTGTCAGAGTGTTGATAATTATTGTGAAATGTGCTTTAATTTATTATGTAGCACTTTTTTCCAAAAACATAATCCAGTCAGTAAAAGGACGGTGCAATCATGACTATCGATTATGCGGATCTGGATTTCCAGTCTGTCAAGAACACCAACATAGGCAAGGGCTTTGAGCTTTTGAAGTCCAACGCCCTTAAAAACGCGATACTTACCCTTGAAGACGGAACAAGAGAGTATTCCACAAGCTACGAAGCTTTTGAATATCTCGGTATCGCCTATCTCATAGCCGGTTTTTTCAACCGGGCCATCGGAGCGCTTCAGAAGGCTTGTGAGATCAAGCCCGCTTCCGCTACCGCTCATTATAATCTTGCCGTTGCTTTCGAGAACGCCAGGGTATACAACGACGCTCTTACCCATTATACCCAGGCCGTGGAGCTGAATCCTACTCATACTCTTGCTCAGGACAAGATCATAGAGATCGCTCAGATAATCCCCGAAACCAAAAAAGGAAGGATCAAGCTTCTGAAGGGCCAGGGAGAATAACTAAGAGGTGACATGTTGAAAAAGATAGCGGCATTGATTATCGCCCTTTTGTGTTGTTCTGTCCTTTATGCCGAGACGCCCCTTGTTGTGGTGGACGGCGCTTTGGCATCGGTGGAGAACGCAGTGATAGGAGAAGGCGGACACGTGATGGTCCCTCTCCGGGATCTGGAAACTATCGGCTGGGGAAAGGTAGGCTTTTCCGGCGGGGAGACCACTTTTACCGACGGAAGAGTGGTTTTGGCCTTTGTGAAGAACTCCAGGAGCGCCAAGCTCAATTCCCTCAGTGTGAACCTGCCCGTGAGCACGTATCTTTTGAATTCCAGGCTCATGGTGCCCATGTCTTTCGTGGCAAAATCCCTGGGTTACGACTACGAAACCAAAAAAGCCACCGTGGTGACCGTGACAAAAGGCGGAGAAACCGCCGTTAAGCCGTCCGTTCCCGCAGAGCAGAAGGCTCCGGCGGCGCAGCCTGCGCAGGAAGTCAAACCCTCCGCTCCGCCGGCTTCTTCGGGAGTCAACACCACCGGCAAGAACTGGTTCCAGGGGGCGGTGGCCTATAACGGCAAAAAGATCCAGGGAGTAAAGCTCACCCTGAAGACCGATCCCGGGGCAAAGGCCGTAAAGACCGCCGTTTCCGACAGGGACGGGGTATTTGCCTTTTACAACATACCCGACGGCAAATATCAGATAGTCATAGACAACAGGGACAACGAAAATTACAAAACGCTGGTTTTTGGCGGCTTTTCCATATCCGGAGGAGCGGCCAAAAAGCTGAACAAAAACATAAACCTGGTGCTGGCACTCAACAACTGCAGCGTTACGAAGGACGGAGACTATTATGTGGTGAAGTGGAGCAACGTGAACAATGTGAAGTTTTACAAGCTTTCCACGAAATGCGCCAACGCGAAGGCGAAGACTCCCGTCTTTACCTCCACGTCGAATTCCGTGCGCATCCCGGCTTCCCAGCTTTCTAAAGGGCAGATCTACGAGCTGAAGCTTATCGCCGTGACCGCAGCCAACCTTACCATAGGCCAGTCAAACGGAAAAAACTGGGTGCTTTCCACGGCAAATTAGATTTTTACGCCTGTATCCCTTGATATTGGCGTAAAAAAATGCTATAATATAATTTGCGCGACAGCCGAAAATCCAAAACAGGAGGAAAATAAAGTGTCCAGAATCTGTTCTGTGTGCGGAAAAGGCCCTCAGTACGGCCATAATATCAGACACATACACTCCGGTCAATGGGCGAGAAGAGCACCTAAAACAAACAAGGTGTGGTATCCCAATCTTCAGACTGTAAGAGCAGTTGTAAACGGCGAGACCAAAAGGATCAAGGTTTGCACCGACTGCCTTAAAAAGGGTCTTGTTGAAAAACCTGTAAGACAGATAATTACTACTGATGCAGAATAAATAAAAGTTGGCCGACAAAAAAAATACGGAAGTCTTTGAACTCGAGCAAAGGCTTCCGTTTTTTTTATCGCGGATCTATTTATCCGATGCGGCTATAAGCCCTTCCAGCAGGGCGGCGTATTCGTCTCCGTCCAGAGGAAAATCCACCTTTTTGTCTTTGAGAGTGCTCATAAGTATCCCGTTGGCGAGCTCCACGCTCATAAGGCCTTCTTCTCCGGGGGCTATGAGCTTTTCGTCGAACAGGATGGAATCCACAAAGTTCTGCAGCACCTGAGGATGCTGGTTGATGACGGGAGTGGCGGGGATCCCCACTTCGATGGTCTCCTGCTTCGGGTGCGACCAGGGCCTGTCGGTGGTGTCGGAGAATTCCTGGACGGGAACGTCGGTTTTTGTCAGGAGCAGCTTTCCTTTCTCCATGACCAGCTTTCCCCTGTCTCCCGCGATCTCCAGCCTGTTGGTGCCGGGAAATTCTCCCGTGGTGGTTATGAACAGGCCGTTGGCTCCGTTGGGCAGCGTTATGTAGGCGGTCACTTCGTCTTCCACTTCTATTTTATGGAATTTTCCGAAAGAACAAAAGCTCCTTACGGAGGCGGGCATCCCCAGAAAATAGCACAAAAGGTCCAGGTTGTGGGGGCACTGGTTGAGCAGCACTCCTCCTCCTTCTCCCTTCCAGGTGGCTCTCCAGGTGCCGGAGTCGTAATAAGCCTGGCTTCGGAACCAGTCTGTGATGGTCCAGCTGAAGCGGCGGATGTCTCCCAGGACCTTGTTGTCAAGGAGC
>JAGDAG010000320.1 GCA_017959625.1 Abditibacteriota bacterium
GCCCCTTCCACCAGCCGCCTCCCGCAAGCGGGAGTAAGGAACACGGCTGGCGGACCCTCCGTGGATCTCAAAGCGCAAACGGCCTGAATGCTTACGCATTCGTCGTATTGCCGTTTGCGCAGAGATGACGCCGTGGGGCAACTGCTATGATCGGGAGATCTCTTACCGGTTCGCCCAAAGGCGAACCGCCGAGATGACCGCAACAGACAAGAATTCCGGCGGGAGGACGGCGCTGGCGTTGCCGGCGAACCGCCGGGATGACGCGATCGGCAAAGTTCGTTTCCACTTTGCGCCGGATTTGTGTTATCATATAATAGAGGTGAACAAATGAATCAACACTCTGTCAACGTTCTGGAATTCGACAAAATACTTGCCCTGGCGGCAGAACGAGCGTCCACCGAGTTAGGCGTAAAAATGATAAAGGACCTTGTTCCCGTCCACGATATTTCCGCGCTGCGGAACGCCCTGGAGCAGGTCCGGGAGCTGCGGCAGGTCATCGCCGTTGACGGCGGCGTCCCCTTCCGCGCGGTTTACGACGTGCGTTCTTCTCTTGCCACCGCCGCCGTAGGCTCCTGCATGAGCATAGCCGAGATACTCAGGACCCGCACGACTCTGGGCTCCCTGGGCGCGCTGCGCTCTTTTTTTGCCGCAAGAAAAGAACAGTGCCCCCTTTGCAGCCGGCTGGCAGACTATGAAAGCTTTTCCGAACTTGCATCTCTCACGGACAAATGCGTCGCTCCCGACGGCACGGTACCCGATTCCGCCAGCGACACTCTTGCCGCCCTCAGAAGAGAGATAAAGCTTTTGGACGGGCGTATCAAGGAAAAGATAGGGTCGTTTGCTTTGTCTCCCAAATACAAAACTGCGCTCCAGGAGCCCATAGTCACCACCCGTTCCGGGCGCTACTGCATCCCGGTGAAGGCCGAATACAGATCCGCGGTGCCGGGCATAGTCCACGATTCCTCCGGCTCCGGTTCCACTCTGTATATAGAACCGGGCATAATAGTGGATATGGGCAACCGGCTGCGGGACGCCGAGGCCCGGGAAAAGGAAGAGG
Organism: Abditibacteriota bacterium; assembly: GCA_017959625.1. Taxonomy (GTDB): domain Bacteria; phylum Armatimonadota; class UBA5829; order UBA5829; family UBA5829; genus RGIG7931. The sequence continues at coordinate 1,058 of JAGDAG010000320.1, forward strand.
TGCAAAGGATACTCTACTACGTGTCCGGCTGTCTGGGCGCAAAAAGCGCGGAGATAGGTTTTGCCCTGGAATGCTCCGCCCGGCTGGATATGATATACGCCAAGGCTCTGCTGGCGGCGGATACGGACTGCACCGAACCGAAGCTCAACGAACGGGGAAAGATCAACCTGCGGGAAGCCAGGCACATACTGCTCCCCCGGGAGACTGCGGTCCCCATAGACGTTTCTCTGGGGAGCCGTTTCGGCTGCCTGCTGATAACCGGACCCAACACCGGGGGAAAGACGGTCACCCTGAAGACGGTGGGCACCATAGCCCTTATGGCTATGTGCGGGATGTTCATACCCGCAAGGGAAAACAGCGAGGTCTCGGTCTTCACGGAGATATTTGCCGACATAGGCGACGAACAGTCTATCGAGCAGTCTCTTTCCACCTTTTCGGGGCATATGAAAAACATAGTGGAGATAACCGAAAAAGCCAACGGGCGGTCTCTGGTGCTGCTGGACGAGCTGGGCGCGGGCACCGACCCCGTGGAGGGAGCGGCCCTGGCCCAAAGCATTTTGCTTTCCCTGCTGGAAAAAAAGGCGCGGATCATCGCCACCAGCCATTACGGCGAGCTGAAGCAGTTCGCCTTTGCCGAAGACCGGGTGGAAAACGCCTCGGTGGAATTCGACACCAACACCCTGAAGCCCACCTACCGGCTTCTCACCGGGGTCCCGGGCTCCTCCAACGCCCTGCTCATCGCTTCGAGGATGGGCATCTCCGAAGACATCATACAAAAGGCCCGGGGCTTCATAGACAGGGAAGCCCGGGAGACCGACGAGGTGATACGCAAGATCGAAGACACCCACAGGGAGGCCTCGGCAGACAGGATCGAAGCCGCCAAAAAACTGCAGGAGCTGGAGGAGATCAAAAAGCAGCAGCTGCAGGAGCTGGAGCTTCTGAAAAGGCGCCAGGCCAACGTGGAAGACAAGGTGCGGAAACGCGCCAACAAGATAATAGCAAAGTTTTCCGACGAAATAGAGTTCAACCTGGCCCTGCTGAAGGAGACCACCTCGGAAGACAGGGACAGGCAGGAGATCAGAAAAGAGCTGGGGCGCCTGATAGACGACTTCAAAAAGGAAGCCAACAAAAGCAGCCTTCCCCCGGAGCCGAAAAAAGAACGGAAAAAGGCGGAAAACGTGCGTCCCGGCGACGCCGTTTACGTGATCCCCTTCGACCAGGACGGCTTTGTGGAAGAAGTATCCGGCAACAACGTGACCGTATCCATCAACAACAAAAGGATCACAGTCAAAAAGGACAGCCTTGCCCAGCCCCGCATAAGCAGGGACACGGCCCCCCGGGATACGGTGATACGCTCCTCGGCCCCCTTCAGGCCCGAGCTGGATCTGCTGGGGCTGCGGGCGGACGAAGCCCTTATGCGGCTGGAAAAATATCTGGACAGCGCCCTTCTTTCCAACTGCTCCCGGGTCCGCATAGTCCACGGAAAAGGGACCGGCGCCCTGAGGCAGGCGGTAGCGCAGTTCCTGAAAGGCAGCAAAGCCGTGGCCTCCTTCAAGCCGGGAGACCCCGAGGAAGGCGGAGACGGCGTGACCATAGCCGAATTGAAATAAAATGCCCCGCAAAACGAAAAAAGAAACGGCGGGCCGGGAAGGCTGCGCCGGAAAAAACGCCGCGGCAAAGGCCGGCAGCTGCGTCCGGATCGCCCCGCATGGGATAAACGGCACGGTGCTGAGCGTGTCGGGAGACTCTGTTGCCGTGGTTTCCGACAACGGGATAAGGCTCACGGTAAAGGCAAAAGACGTCCTCCCGCTGAAGGCTCCGAAAGAAAGGTGGCCCGCAGCCGGGGCCCCGCCCCGGGGCAGCCGCTTTGATCCGGTGCTGGACCTCCACGGGAAGACGGCGGAAGAAGCCCGCGCCTCTCTCGAGACCTTTCTGGACAAGGCCCTTCTCGCAGGCTGCAGGGAGCTGCGCATAATACACGGCAAAGGGACGGGCGTCCTGAAAAGTGAAACCATAAAATATCTGAAGCAAAACAGTCACGTAGCGCTGGTGATCGGCGCGCTTCCCGGCGAGGGAGGCGGCGGAGCCACCGTCGCCATACTGAAATAACAAGGAGAAAACAATGTATTCTATAGGCCTTGATTACGGCACCCTTTCCGTAAGGTGCCTCGTGGTGGACGTCCGCGACGGCAGGGAGGTCTCCGAAGCGGTGTGGGAATACC
>JAGDAG010000321.1 GCA_017959625.1 Abditibacteriota bacterium
CTTCAAAAACTCCATAGTAGCGTTGAGATCCGGTATGCCCGCGCGTCCTCCCGCCTTGGTGCATTTCAGGCCGGCAACGGCGCTGGCGAAATCGCAGCAGCGGTCCAGAGGCCATTTCTGGGAATAAGCGTAGGTGAAGGCGCCGTGGAAGGTGTCTCCCGCGCCGTTGGTGTCAACGGCCTTCACCTTGTAGGCGGAGCCTCTTTTCACCTCTTTGCCGTCGGAATATATCCAGCCTTCGCTCCCCAGAGTGACGATTGCGATCTTGATGCCCATCTCGTGCATCACTTCCAGAGCCTTTTCCGGCTTGTCGGCGCAGCCGAGCTCGCCGGGATAATAGCTGGGGGCTATAAGGATGTCGGTGTTTTTCACCAGGTTCATATTTGCTTCGGAGGGCTTAAGGTCCGCGATCACAGTGACCCCCTTGCTGCGGGCGTAGGAGGATGCCAGATCGGGCAGATGGGGATAAAAATCGTCTATGAGAAGGGCGGTAGCGTTATCTATCACCGAAAAATCGAACATCCCCGCGGGGATCTTCATTTTTGCTATGGCGCTGGCGGGACGGTGGAATATGGTCCTGTCGGCGTTTTCGGGATTTATGTAGATATAGCTGAAAGCGGAGTTTGCGTTTGCTATGGAGGGTATCCGGCAGTCGATGCCTTCAGCATTCAGCTCCTTGACGATGTCCGAGCCGGTGGCGTCATCGCCTATAAAAGAATAAAGAGTGACCTTGCCGCCCAGCCTCGCCGCGGCGACCATTGCGGTGGCTACGGGGCCGCCGCCCTGCTGGTAATTGTCGGTGCAGAGAGACATATCGCCCCATTCGCACTGTGGGCCGACAACAAAATAATCCATACACGCAAGCCCTGCGCCTGCTATAACCGGTTTATTCATAAATCCACCTCTGTAAGAGAAAAATTGCAGTTATATTCATATATTATTATAGCATAACGGGGCGGGGCATTTCCATAAAACGGGCAAGAAAAATAGCGCCGCAGGTATTTAAAAACGATTGATTAAGAAGCCCGATGCTGATATAATTAAAAAGACAACATTTTTTAAGGATGCGTTTATGCTGAAAACTGCCATATCGTTTTTACTGCTGATCTTGTGCGCCTGCGCCTTTGCAAAAGGAGACAAACAAATGGATAAAAGCCCGAAGAGCATTTCTTCCGCCCTTGATAAAGCGCATATCTACATTATGCCGCAGCCCAGGGAGATCTCGTGGGGGAAAGGAAAATGCGACCTCCGGAAAGCCCGGGGGATAGCGTTTTACGGAAAAGAGATAAAGAACCCGGCCCTTCTGTCAGAATTCCGGCAGGATCTTGCGGAACGGGCGGAGACCGATCTGCCAATAGCGGAAAAAGCGGGGAGCGGGTTTTATATCCGGCTTTATCTCGCGGATGAAAGCGTCGCGGATAAATGTCCCGTGGACTACTCGCTTCTGAAGGAAAAGGGCGAAGAAGCCTGCGCCGTGTCCGCGGGCCCGGACGGCGTCACCGCCGCCGCCTGCGGGGAAACGGGGCTTTTTTACGCCATGGAGACCATCGTTCAGATGTTCTCGTACCAAAGGGAGATAAAAAGCGTCACCGTTTTCGATTACCCCGCCGTGAAATACAGAGGCATGATGTATGACGTGAGCCGGGGGCAGATGCCAAAACCGGAGACCCTCAAAAGCCTTATCCGCCTTTTCGCCCGGGGGAAAAGCAATATGACGGAGCTGTATCTGGAGGATATGCTGAAATTTGAAAAATATCCCGACATAGCCCCGGACGACGCTTTCACCCGGGACGAATACCTGTCTCTTTCCCGCTGCGCCGCCGGCTACGGCATGGAGCTGCATCCCATGATGCAGGTCCTGGGGCACATGGAAAGGATAGCCTCCCGGGGAGATTACAAAAAATTTATGGTGGCCATGCCCGAGGGCGGTGCCCAAGGGCACGCCTGGACCCAGACCATAGACGTGCGGCGCCCCGAGGCTGTGCAGTTCGTCTGCGACCTTCTGGACGAAGTGTGCCTTGCTTTTCCCGGGAAATATATCAACGTGGACGTCACCGAGATAGCCGATTTCGGCTTCACAGCCTCCGGTACCCCGGCGGAAGAGCTGCCCGGCCTGATGGCAGGCTACATCAACACCCTCAACAAGGTGTGCAACAGGCACGGTATGTCTCTTTCCGTAGCTCAGAGCCCCCTCAGAGCGGAAGGCCATCTCAACGGTTTGGGAAAAGTGCTGGACAGGCTTGACAAGGATATAGTGGTAGGCAGCTACTACACCTCCGAATTCTACGGCGGCTGGGATCATGATTACCCCGTGTTTCAAAAACAGGGACGCGCCTTTTGGGCTATGCCATGGCTTTCTTCCCATACCCGCTTTATGCCGGACGTCACCTTTTCCATGGATTTTTCCGATATTACCATGGAAAGGGCCATGCCCTACGGAGCGGAGGGGAGCATCACCTGCGACTGGGGAGACTTCGGGCATATACACCTGCCGGGAGTCCTTATATACCCCTCCATGTATCATTTTGCCGCCTGCTGGAACGGCTGCGGAGTGGACAGGGACTATTTTGACAAGGCCTTCTGCCTGGCAGTCTTCGGGCTGAAGGACGACGCCCTGGCAAAGGGCATAGTGAAGACCGGGGATATAAACCAGATACCCATAGAAAGGCTGGACGGAGCGGGCAACGTGTTCACCCACAGCAACTATATGACCGGCAACTACAACCTGGGCTTTTATTTCAGGGAGCTCTTCGACGGAGTCCTTGACAACGAATTCATGGCAAAGGCAGTCAACCCGGACAAAAGAACCGAAGCCATAGGCAAAGCGGAAGTTGAAGGCTATGAGCTTATGTCAAAGGCGGCAAGCGGCGTGCGCTTCAACAGAGAGTTCTACGACGAGATCCTCTGGTCGGCAAGGCCCTATCACACCATATATCTCCGCATGCTCCTCAGGAGCCAAAAGCTCAAGGAAAGCATATCTCCCGCGGATTTTGCCAAGGGGCTGGAGGAAATGGCCGATTATTACACGAAAATGAGGGCAGACTATATCTCCCTTTACGAAGCCTCATGCCGGGACAGCGCCCAGTACCGGGGGAATATCCGCTGGATGCAGGAAAGCATAGACAAAGCCCTTGCCCTTGCGGAAGAACAAAAGGAAAAATGAAGAAAAAAGACGCCGCCTTTGCCGCGGCAGTTGCCGCCGCCATAGCGGCGGCCCTTTTGCTGTTGCGGTATTTCGGTGAAACGACAGTGTGGTTTTAAAATGAAATATTTGGTTTTCTTTGTTTTGCTGTGGGCGTCCCTGCCGGCCCTTGCCGCCTGCTATGTAGATTTTTCCACAGGAGAGAAACAGGGCATGGAAGCCCGGCAGACCGCTGACGGACAATTTTCGGTATCGGCGGAGGACGGAGCGGTGTGCGCCCGTTCGGGGGAAGACCCGAACACCAGGATGATCTATCTGGACGTCACCGAGCCTCTTCCCCCGGGCAAAAGGGCCTTTGTGATAGTGGAGGCCTATGACAAAAAAGGTCCCGTGTTCCTGCAGTACGACGGCCTGAAAGACGCCTATACCATGTCCCCGGACGTTCACGGCCAGAACGGCACCGGGAAGCTTGTGACCATGGCCTTTATCCTGCGGGACCCGGCCTGGTCGAACAGAGAAAACGGAGGCCATGACCTGCGTATCAACGGCATCAACGGAGCGATCGCAGTTAAAAGAGTGGAGGTTACCTTGGAAAGACCCGAAGATTATATCGACCCGGTGGAAGAGCTGGACAACATGGAGCCCAACGTCCTTCAGCCCGGAATGACTGCCATACAGCAGTGGCAGGTCCATTATCCCCTGAAGCCGGAGGACCTCTCCGACCTGACCTTTGAGCGCGCAAAAAAGCTGGGCATCACCAGCATGCAGAGCTACGTGGGCCTCAGGCAGCTGGAGCCGGAGGAGGGCAGGCTTGATTTCTCGTGCTACGACGGGCTCTTCGCCCAACTTGAAAAGCACGGCATGAAGTGGCTGCCCTTCCTCATCATGGCGCCGGAGGTCTCCGTGCCGGACTGGTGGAATGAAAAATACGGCGTGTTTGCCAAATGCCTGGAGCACGGCGAGGAAGCGCCGGTGCAGTCCATCTGGAACCCGGCCCTCCGGGAGGGGGTGAAGCATTTCCTCACCGTATTCCGGGAGCACTATAAGCCCGGGGTCATCGAAGCCCTCAACTTCGGCATCTCCGGCTGCTGGGGGGAGTCCATCCAGGTGGTGGGCGGCGGCTTCGGCATCATGGAACGGCATCAGCACCCGGGCTACTGGTGCGGCGACAAATACGCGAAGGACAGCCTGAGGCAGTTTCTGAAGGAAAAATACGGTGACGTCAAGGCTCTCAACAAGGCCTGGAAGTCTTCTTTCCGGAGTTTTGAGGAAGCGGAGCCTCCTGTCCTCGAAGGGAAGAAATATTCGGACAGGGCCGTGGTGGATTTTCACCGCTGGTATTACGTCTC
>JAGDAG010000322.1 GCA_017959625.1 Abditibacteriota bacterium
AGGTTCGCGTTTTTCCTGTAGGGCAGCAGCGATATCCCCAGCTGTTCCTGGGCGTTGCCGTAGCCCGGGGCCACGTCGAAATAGTTGACTCCCCGGTCTATGGCGTATGCCACGTATCTGTCCGAGGCCTCCTGGTTTTCGGAAGGGTATTCCGTCCCTCCGTAGATGCCCGAGGATACTATGCCCCCGTAGGCCACCATAGAAATATCGATGTCTGTTTTGCCGAGTCTTGTGTATTTCACAGCATATCTCCTTTTCCGAAATCATTTATAGAAGCGCATTATCGTTTGCTCTTTTTATCGCCTTCTCCAAAGGCTCCGAATTAAAACCGCGCTGCATATAACCGGTTTTTACTCTGCTTACGTATTCGTCCTCCGGCATGCCTTCGGGCCTGTCTTCGGGAAGCGCGTAGGTCAGTACGTTTTCTTCCCGGGAGGTTTTTCCGCTTTTTGTGATTATATCCGGCGGGATCCACAGGCGTTTGTAACATTCCTCCAGCCCGGCGCCTTCTTTTTTGTCGAGAGTTTTTTTGTCTTCCTCCGAGATCCAAAAAACGACGGCCGGCGCTTCGCCGCCTTCGCTTTTGTCGATGGACAGATAAGACCCCGTTTTTGATTTGCGGAACACGAGAGTATAGTCTTTGACGTATGCTTTTCCGATATAAACGGCGTCGGGGCACCGCTTTCTCATTTGTTCTTCATTCAGGTTGCTTCCGTAAGCAGCGTAAAGCATGGGGCCGTTCTCCTTTTTTCATCGATTTATAAGTTTTATACGTATGCGGGCCCTTCCGTTGTTCTCCGGAAGGGCCCGGTTATATGATATCTCTATATTGCTCTTATTTATATGTCATATCGATTATAACAGAAAGCGGCCGTATGTGTCCATAGTTTCGCTTTGCCGTTTAACGTTGCATAAAGCATGGTTTTCTCCTTTCTTTTTATTCCGTTCCTCCCGCCGGAAAAGGCGGGGGAGCGTTGCGTTTTTATCCCGACTGCAGAGCGTCGCTGCCTTCTTCGCCGGTGCGGATGCGGATAACGTTTTCCACGTCGGTGATGAATATCTTTCCGTCGCCGATGTGTCCGGTGCAGAGAGTGCCCCGGGCCGCCTCCACCACGCCGGCCACAGAAGCGTTGTTTACAACTATATCCACCTGGACCTTAGGCAGCAGAGTGACCTCTACGGGAGTGCCGCGGTAGAACTCGGGCCTTCCCTTCTGGGCTCCGTAGCCCATAACGTTGGATACCGTCATTCCGGTTATGCCGATCTTGTTCATAGCGTTTTTCAGGCTCTCCAGGGCGGAGGGCCGGCATATTATGCGGACTCCGGTGAAATCCGACGGCGAAACCGTCCTTTCCGGCGCTTCCGCAAAAGCAGCCTCCGCTGCGGCCGCCGTCTGCTGCGCTGCGGGGACGGCTGCCGGCATGGTTCCCTCGGCGGGGTTTTCCTGCATTATTATGAACCCGGCGTAGGACGAATAAAGTCCGTGCTCCGAAGTGTCCAGGCCCATGATCTCGTCGGCGGCATCCGCCCGGAGGCCGATGGCTTTTTTGATGAGCAGAAACACTGCCGCCATAAGGCCGGCCGTCCACAGGGCGACTGCCGCGGTCCCCAGCAGCTGTATCCCGGCAAAGCCGAAGCCGCCTCCGTAAAAAACGCCCTTCGGGGTGGTGGCGCCGGTGGCAAAGAAGCCGGTGAGCACGGTGCCCAGCAGGCCGCAGACTCCATGGACGGATATGGCTCCGACCGGGTCGTCTATCTTTGCGATCTTGTCAAAGAATTCAACAGCCGCAACCACGGCTATGCCGCATACGAGGCCTATGGCTGCCGCTCCCCCGGGAGCGACGGCGTCGCAGCCCGCGGTTATGCCCACGAGCCCTGCCAGCGAGGCGTTGAAGGTCATGGAAACGTCCGGCTTGCCGTAGCGGATCCACGTGAGTATCATGGCGGCCACCGTGGCGACTGCCGCCGCAAGGTTGGTGTTGTAGAACACTCTTCCCGCGCAGGCTATAAGGCTGTCGGAATCCATGCCCACGGTGCTGGCTCCGTTGAAGCCGAACCAGCAGAACCACAGGATAAAGACCCCCAGGGCCGCTATGGGCAGGTTGTGGCCGATGATGGCTCTCGGCTTGCCGTCGCTGCCGTATTTGCCGATACGGGGCCCCAGCACGGCGGCGCCGATCATGGAGCAAACGCCCCCCACCATATGGACTGCGGTGGAGCCGGCGAAATCATGGAAGCCCAGCTTTGCCAGCCAGCCTCCGCCCCATATCCAGTGTCCCGTTATGGGATAGATGAGCATGGAAATCACGGCGGAATAAATGCAGTAGGCGGAGAATTTTGTCCTTTCCGCCATTGCTCCCGCCACGATGGTGGCTGCGGTGGCGCAGAAAACCGACTGGAATATGGCAAAGGCCCAGAGAGGGACTCCCGCAGGAAGGACCCCGCTGTAATCCTTTGTTATGAACGGATCGATATGTCCGAATACGGCGTTGCCCGCTCCGAACATGATGCCGAAGCCCAGCAGCCAGTAAAGGGGCGTCCCGATGCACAGGTCCATAAGGTTTTTCATCAGCATGTTTCCCGCGTTTTTGGCCCTGGTGAAGCCGGCCTCGCACATGGCAAAGCCCGCCTGCATGAAAAACACCAGAGCCGCGCCCAGCAGGACCCATATAGTGTTTACAGAAGAATATAACATTCAGATCTCCTTTTTCTCAAACAATGTTTTCCGGTATTGGATCGCGATAAGAAAGGTTCAAGGCCCCCGTTTTGATTCTGTCATTTTTTTCCTCCTTGCTTTGGAATAAAAACGAACTTTCGGTTTTGGGGAGAGTGTGCCTGATCTGAGGATGTCGTGAAGGATATGCGGATAGATTATGACTGTGTCGGTATCATCCTCCTTGCGGCAGTTTTCTCAGACCGGCGTGGAACAGCATCGCAATATAACCTGCGAAGGCTATCCCCAGAAGGCTGCCTGCAAAATCGATAACTATATCGGTAAGCTCGCAGGCGCGCCCGGGCACGAAAACCTGGTGCAATTCATCGGAAAAGGCGTATAGCAGACAAACGATGGCGGCAACAGCCGGAACACGCCGTCCGCGGCGCAGGAACGAAAGGGAAGCCACGCCGGAAATAAAGCCGAAAACCGTGAAAACGGAAAAATGCGCAACCTTGCGGATGTATTTATCTGCCTTGCTTCTGATTTTCCGCTGCTCTTTTGCCGGCATATCGGCGTAGCCCCTGTAGAATGCGCAGAGAAGCCTGTGGGTAAAATCGTGGGAAAGGGCTCCGGAGTCAGTGGCGCTCTGGGCGGAGAAGTTGAAGATAACAAGCGCCCAGATGACAAGCATGGTCATGCTGAAGAATCTGAAGAGTTTAAGCACTGCTCTGTCCCCCTTTCAAGAGTATCGGTTATTCCTAACCTTACAATATTATATTGCTTTGGACAGTGATTGTCAAGAAAAAAACCGCTGTTTTCCGTTTTTTTTTATGCTATAATGAAAGCAGATAATTACGGAAAATGAGGTGTTTTATGAAAAAGATCCTGCTTGCGCTGCTTGCTGTTTGCCTGTGTTCATGCCTATGGGCCCAGGAAATTACCGAAAGCTACGGTACCTTTACCGTTACGGGTAAAAACTACAGAGCCGTTATCCCCGCCGGGCGGATGCTCACCGGCCTGCAGATAAACGGCGCCGAGTTTTTGCAGAGTATCGATCAGTTTCCCGGGACTTCCTTTTTCAACAACGGAGACCCCATGGACAAGTCGCTGAACAGGCGGGAGGGCAACGATATCATCTGCACCGTAGAGGGCTACGGCACAGCCGCCTTCCGCTTCGGTCCGGACAGCATTGAGATAGAAGCGGAAAACACGGGGAAAGTAAGCGAAAACCTGTTCATCGTATTCAACAAGAAGCTTCAGGCCGTGTTCGATCACGACGGCAAATGCCGCCCCGTCTCCTCCGAGCTGGAAAAGGGCGAATACAAGTGGATCCTGGGGCAAAACGCTCTTGTGACCAAAGGAGACGCCAGGCACTGGTACTGGATCCTGTTCTCGGGGCTGGAGCTGATCCAGCTGCCCGTCGAACCGGGGCAGAAAAGCCGGATGACCCTGATCCCTTCGGCTTCTACCTCCAAAGAGAGGCAGGCGGCGGCGGAATTCGCGTATCCCGCCATTGCGGCCGACAGCGAAGATATAGCCCTTTATTCGCCCGTGCAGTATCAGGTTTTCCAGCGCAAGACCAAGTCGGAAGGCGAAATATTCTTTTCCGGCAGGATAAACGTTGACCGGGACAAGGTGTTCTACAGGATCACCGGCAAGGATCACAGGGGCAAAAAAGTCTCCACGGGCTACAAGCCTCTTAAGGTCAACGCCGCTTCCGGCGTGTTTGACGAGTTTGTCAAGACCCCGGCGGGAGGCTGGTACACTATAGATATCCGCGTGGAAAAAGACAATAAGGCCGTGGCGGAAAAAACAGTGGAGAACGTGGGCGTAGGCGAGATACTGGTGGGCGCCGGCCAGTCCAATTCCACCAATTCGGGCCAGTTCCAGACCAAGCAGACCTCCGGCATGGGGGTCTCCACCGACGGCGTTAACTGGAAGCCCTGCGACGACCCTATGATAGGCGTGCACGACGGCTCCGGAGGAGGCAGCTATTACCCCGCTCTTGCGGACCTGCTTTATAAAGAGTTCAACGTGCCCATAGCCATCGCTTCCACCGGCCACGGCGGCACCACCATAGAACAGTGGGAAGTGGGCGGCGAGCTTTTCGAATGGTTCATGACCAGAGTGAAGCAGCTGGGCAAAAACGGTTTCCGCGCCGTGCTGTGGCACCAGGGGGAATCCAACTTTGAGACCCCCACCGGGGATTACGTTCTGTATATGACAGCCATCATCAAGACCTCCTGCTATGAGGCCGGCTGGCGGTTCCCCTGGTTCGTGGCCAAGGTGAGCTATCACAACGCCGACCATCCCTCCTGGCCCCGCATAAGAGCGGCCCATCAGAGGCTCTGGGACCTGGGAGTTGCCCTGGAAGGGCCGGATACCGACGTTCTGGGCTCCGAATACAGGGATTACGAAGGAGCGGGCATACATTTCAGCCCCAAGGGGCTTCAGGCCCACGCGGAGCTGTGGGCGGAAAAGCTGATACCCTATATCCACTCCTGCATAGACTGACAGCGGCGCTCAAGGCGCAGAGTAAGAATGACGGGCCTGCCGCGGCAGGCCCTTTTTGTCCGCGCCGCCTTTTTTGCCTGCAATGTTCTCACCGATAAAAAGTTGAGATATTTTTTGCTTTTTTTTTTGACACCGTTGACAAAATCTGTATATGTGTGATAAAATAAAATAAACTTGTTTAACCGAGATACTTATCTTGCATACGAAACAATTGTTTGTTTTTTGTTTTTTTACCGTTTTTGTGTTCTCCGCGTTGCCGGCTCTGTTTGCCGATCCGGTCTATACGCCCACAAACAACGCCGCCATTGACGCTACCAACGGAAAGTATGACTGCACTAAAAGCGGCTTCCGGCAGTATCTGCAGGAGAACTGTTATATAACGGTGGGAGATTACACTGCGCTTATCGGGACCGACCTGGAACCGGGGTATTTTCATACGGATCACGAATTACCGGAGGATTAAAATGAAACGCTTTCTCATTGTATTATTAGTAGTCTGCGGATGTTTCTGCGCATGCTCTGCTTACGGAGGGCAGCAGAATGACCGGGTCGGCAGCAAATTGCCGAAGACCGATGGGAAAATGGTGAGCAATTTTGGACCTGATCCCGACATGGATTCGTCTCTGAAAATAGATATGCGGCCGCTTTTGTACGTTCCGGGTTATATCAAAAACGTGTATTACGATCCGGAAGAGCTGTATATACCCGAAGTTATGGTTTTTGACGATGATATCGAAGGCGCCGGGATGATCACTGTCATGAAACGCCTTTGGGACAAGCCACTGTGGGGCGATCTGCAGCCCTTTTTCTATTACAGCGGGACGTTTCTCAGCGACAATAATGAAGATATCGAAAAGATGTGCAAAATGCTCCCTCTCGTCCGCCGGACTATGAAGTATGACAGATTCGAGATCCTGGAGTATGATGCAAGAGATAAAATAAACTATATTCACACGGCTTGGCGTAATGTGGTTTTTTCCGTTGTAAAGGACAGGGGCAAGATAATATGGTATTTTGAAGGGCACCCTTTCAGGGACATAGCCGTGACCGGAGACGGCAGATATATGATAGCGACCGACGACCTTGTTTTTTATACAAACCCCGAAGGAAAAAGGATAGTGTCGGAGATGTACGGAGGCAACAGGCGGTTTCCCGATTCTTTTGCTACAAGTCCGAATGACGTCAGGATCCTTACCGACAATATCGTCCGTGTGGCTTATCCCTTCGATCGTGTGGAGCACTGGCAGGTGCGGCTTTCGGAAGAAGACGTAGAGAAAAACATGAAAAAATACAAAACCGATGAAAAATGGCAGGCCGACAAATGCCTGTTGTGGAGCAACGGCAAGGGCAGAGCGCAGTTCAGCCAGAAGATGTGGCGATATTACGAAAGCGAGGAAGAGCCTGTGTATAAAGACACAAACCTTGCCGATCCTGAAACAGCAACGGTTTCGTCATACAAAAGACCTGCTTCTGCCTCGGCATCCAAAAAACAGCCCGCCCAAAAGACCGCTCTGAAAGGTCTTCCGGGCTCTGCCGGAAAAGCGGTAAAGGGCTTTTTCGCTTCGCTGTTCGGA
>JAGDAG010000032.1 GCA_017959625.1 Abditibacteriota bacterium
AGCTTTTTGGGCGTGGCGTCCGCAAGACGGCACCTGCTGCCGTCGGGATGAACTATCATAAAAAAACTCCGGTGGGGGCGGCTTGACGCCGCCGAATGGTAACTAAATATATATTACTATAAAACGCCTTGTTTTTGCAAGTTTTCCGGTCACGCCGGCCTTTGCCGGCGGCCGAAAAGGGCGGCTTTACGCCGCCCTTTTGCAAAGGATATCCTTTACAGCCTCTCCGTGGCGTTGCCTTCCACCAGCTTGTTTTCGGTGTCCGAAAGGTCTTCTACCGGCGGGGTGTTCCCCGTCTGCTGGAACACGTTGTCCGTTACGTAAAAATACCGGGCGCCTTTTGCTATCTCCACGGCGGGAAAGCCCTTCATGCCTCCCAGAAGACAGTCCTTCACCCACACCCGTTCCGCCTTCGGCCCCAGGCGCACCGCGGGGGCGGCCTGCTGGATGACGCAGTCGGAGATGGTGAGCTTGTTGGTATAAAAGCTTGGCCAGTATTTTCCCGAATAATCGTATTCTATGCCGGTATAGGGCTGCGCGAAGCCCCGCACCTGGGTGTCTTTTATGACTGCGTTGAAGCCCAGGGCCTCCGGCCGCACTATTATGCCTGTGCCGCCGGCGTTCACCAGCACGTTGCACCCCAGCACCGTAAAGCCCAGCACTCCCCGGAAGTCAAAGCCGAAATCCACCGCCTCTATCCAGCAGTTCGTAAAGGTGTAGCCCAGGCTTATGACGGCGGAGGTGTCTCCCGGGACGGCGGTGAGGTTCTGGCGGAAAAAGCCCCTGGCCGCGATCACGAAGCAGGAATTGAAGGTGCCTCCGTCCTGCCTGCCGAACTCAAAGGCGATCAGGTTGTGGGACGAATAGCTCGCGCCTTCGCAGCGCCCGATGCGGGAAGGGAAGAAATGGACGTTCTCGAACCTGTTCACGTCCAGGGCCCCGGTCATGCTGAAGCCTCTGTGGTGGCAGAAGCCGTTTATGTTGGAAAACAGGCACTGCCCGGCGTTGCTTCCCCGGGGCCGGCTGCTGCTGACGCCGATCCAGGCTCCGTCTATGTTGACGTATTCCAGGTTCACGTTGCACCCCCGGATCTCAAAGCAGGTGTCGTGGAGGTCGGGCTTGTTCATTTTTTCCGGGGAAAGGGTGGCGGGGTAATACACCGCGACTCCCTTTACGCCGCTGTAGGAGGCCAGGGTGAAGGCCGCCCCTTGTTTGTGTTTCACGTGAAAGGTGGAGGACGTGTTTTCCCAGGAAGCCCCTTCTCCTTCAAGCACCGTCCGTTGGGGCACGGCTACGGTTTTTTCCAGGACCATCACCCCCGCCGGCAGTTTCACCACTCCGCCGCCCTCGGGCAGGCTGTCTATGGCTTTTTGCAGGGCTGCGGCGCAGGGCGCCGTTCCGTCTGCCGTCACTCCGAAATCGGCTGCCCTCACTTCTGCGGCGGGGCTTGCGGCGGAGGCGTAGAGCGCCGCGGATAAAAGAACGGCAAAAAGGCACGCTATGGCTTTTTTCATGGTTTTTTATCCTCCTTTTCCGTCAGGTCTTCCGTAAGGTTGTTTTTGATGACGTTTTCCGGCGCCGCTTTTGACCTGTCGTCAAAGACACGCATGTCTTTGTTTTCCAGCTGGAATATGTTTTGGGAGATATTATAAAAATACGCTTCCTTTGCTATATCCACCGCCGGGCTTCCGGAAAGCAGGCAGCCGCTTATCCACACTCTCGCGGCGTTGTTCCCCAGCCTTATAGCCGGGGCAGCCCTCTGGATGATGCAGTCGGACACCGTGAGCTTGTTGAGGGCGTTGGGGGCCCACCATTTGTATTCCATGTCAAAATCTATGCCCGTGAAGGTCTTGCCGCCGTAGCCCCTTATCTGGGTGGAGTTCACCACGGCGTTGTAGGCCAGGCATTCGGCCTTTATCTTTATCCCGGTGCCGCCGTCCTTTACCAGTATGTTGGAGCCCTTTATGGTGAAGCCGCAGACCCCGGCGAAATCGAAGCCCGTGTCCACGTTTTCTATCCAGCAGTTCATAAAGCTGTAGCCCAGGGACTGGCTCCATTTGCCGTCGTAGCCGTTGTCCCGGTTCTGCCTGAAAAAGGCCTTGCCCCTTATTACAAAGCACGAATTCATCATACAGCCGTCCTGCCTGCCGAATTCAAAGCCTATTAGGTTTTCCGCCGAATAGCGTCCGTAGCCCCCGTTCTGGCTGGGGAAGAAATGGATGTTTTCGAACCGGTTGATGTCCGCCGCTCCCGTGAGATAAAAGCCCCTGTGGTGGCAGAAGGCGTTTATGTTGGCAAAATAGCACTGCCCCGCGTTGGTCCCCTTTTCGGGGACGGAGCAGAACGTCCAGGCGCCGTCAACGTTGATATATTCCAGGCTGTTGTTGCAGCCTATGAGCATGACGCAGGGAGGATACTTGTCGGGCTTTTCCATTTTTTCGGCGGTAAGGTTGTCCGGATAATACATGCAGACCCCCCTCACGGCGCAGTAGGAAAGCAGGGAAAAGGCGGGGCCTTCCTTTTGCTTTATGACGAACACGGTGCCGGAGTTTTCCCAGCTTGCCCCCGCCCCCTGCAGTATCACCCTGTCCGGGACCGTGACGGGCTTTTCCATAAGTATCTTTCCCGCGGGGAGCCGCACCACGCCCCCGGCGGCGTCTTTTGTATTCAGGGAGTCCATGGCTCTCTGCAGGGCTGCCGCCGAAGGAGTAGAGCCGTCGCCCTTCACCCCGAAATCGGAAGCGTTCACCTCGCCGGATGGCGCAAATTCCTTTACGGCGCCGGCAAAAAGGGCCGAAGACAAGACTGCCAGGGCAAAAACACAAAACAGAGTTTTCATTTTTCTTCCTCCTGTTTCGGCTTTATGAGGGAAAGGTTTTCATAGGAGTTGTTTTTGATGACGAGCCCTTTGATAAAGGGATAGGCCTTAAGAGGCTTCGGGCATTTGTCCGACTCTCTCTGGAACACGTTGTCCTTTATATACACGTATTCCGCCCCCTTTTCCGCCACTACCGCCGGCGACTTTTCCGTTCCGGACAAAAGACAGCCCTTCAGCCACACCCTCTGGGCGCGTTTCCCTATGCGGACGGCGGGGGACGCCCCCTGTATGACGCATTCCGACACGGTGAGCTTGTTGAGGACCGAGGGGCTCCAGTATTTGTATCTCATATCGTAATCTATGCCGCAGAACTCATTGTCTCCGCCGAAGCCCCGTATCTGGGTGGCGGAAACGACGCCGTTGTAGGCTATGGCCTCGGCCCGCAGGCGTATGCCCGTGCCCCCCTTGTTCACAAGTACGTTGCAGTCGGATATGGTAAAGCCGCACACTCCTTCTATATCGAAGCCCGTGTCCACCGCTTCTATCCAGCAGCCGTTGAAGCCGAAGCCCAGAGAGCTGTTGTAGGGAATGTTCGGTATGCCTATGTTGGAAGCGCTTCCCGGAGAATCGCCGAACTGGCGGAAAAAAGCCTTTCCCATAATAATAAAACAGTTGGTGAACATGGCGCCGTCCTGCCTGCCGAATTCAAAGCCTATAAGGTCGTGGGCAAACCAGGCGTCGGGCTCCGTGTACTGGTTGGAGCGGGAAGGGAACAGATGGATATTTTCGAACCGGTTGATGTCCGCCGCCCCCGAGATGTAAAAGCCCCGGTGGTGGCAGAAGCCGTTGATGTTGGAAAACAGGCACTGCCCCGCGTTGGCTCCCTCCTTCGGGGTGGCCGCGCCGATCCAGGCCCCGTCAAAATTGACGTATTCCAGGGTCACGTTGCAGCCCGTCAGCAGAAAAGCCGGACCGTAACGGTCGGGCTTTTTCATTTTTTCGTCGGAAAGGTTGTCCGGGTATTCCACCGAGACCCCTTTCACTCCGCAGTAGGAGGCAAGAGAAAAGGCGGGGCCTTCCCTGTGCTTTACCATAAAGGCGGAAACCGTGTTCTCCCAGCCCTCTCCCGCTCCCGCGAGCAGGACGTTCTCCTTTACGTAAACGGTTTTGTCCAGGACCATTTTCCCCGCGGGGAGCCGCACCGCGCCTCCGGCGCCGCCGGGACAGCTGTCTATGGCCTTCTGCAGGGCGTCGGAGACGGGAGTCTTTCCGTCTGCGACCACTCCGAAATCGGCTGCCTTCACCGAGACGGAGGGCTCCATAGGATTGGCAAATAATGCCGCCGCCGCAAAAAACAGCAGGGCGGCAACGAGCGTTTTTTTCATATCTCTATATGGGTCCCCAGCAGATCTTTTCGCCTCCGATGAGGTGCAGATGCAGATGCATAACAGTCTGCCCGCCGTCTTCGCGGCAGTTGATCATCAGGCGGTAGCCGCTTTCCGATATGCCCTCCCTTTTTGCCAGCTTTCTGGCAGTCAAGAGCATATGGCCGAGAAGAGCGCCGTCTTCGCATTCGTCTATGCAGGGTATATGCTCCTTGGGCACTATGAGTATATGCACCTTTGCCATTGGCTTCACGTCCCGGAAGGCCGCCACCTTTTCGTCTTCATAGATCAGCGCGCCCAGCTCGCCCCGGGCTATCTTGCAGAAAATACAATCGGACATTGCCGTCTCCTCATAAAAAAAATTGTGTTCTCCCGAAAGGATACGCTTATATTATAATACAATTTCGGGCAAAACCGATAGTATTTGCCGGAAGCCCGGTTTTGCCGCCTGTCCTTCGGCGGCTTTTTTTGGAATTATGCTATAATAGTAGTGGAGCATATCTTTCGAACGAATATCAGAAAGCGAGGAAAAACAATGAGTTTTGCAAGCGAATGCGTTTCCAATTTTACGGAAATAATCACCAAAAAATACTGCCTGTTCTCGGGCAGGGCGCGCCGGCGGGAATACTGGATGTTCGTGCTGGCCAACTTTGTCATCGGCGTGATAGCGTCTGTTATCGACAACGTGTTCGGCCTGGAGATCGAAAACGGCGCCAACGATATCGAGATACTGAGCACCATTGTAAGCCTGGCGCTGCTTTTGCCCAGCCTGGGGCTCACCGTGCGCAGGCTCCACGACATCGGCCGCGACTGGTACTGGATATTCATAGCGCTCATCCCCATCGCCGGGCCCATATGGCTGCTGGTGCTGGAGTGCAGGGAAGGCGACAGGTTCGACAACGCGTTCGGCCCCGACCCGAAGGCCGGGCCCGTGTTCGTCCCCGGAGACAACCGTCCCGTAGTTTGAGGGGTATCTGTTCCGGCGCAGGCAGGGTTTTTGCCCGGGCCGCCGGTTTGAATTCCGGCCCCGTTTATGATACCATTATAGTATAGCGTAAACGGAGCCGAAAGGCGGCGGATCTGCGCAGAAGTGCGCCGGAAGCCCGGTTTTTGCCCCAAGCCCTTCGGGATGCTATAATATCAGCGGGACATATCTCCCGAACGAACATCAGAAAGCGAGGAAAAACAATGAGTTTTGCAAGCGAATGCATTTCCAATTTTACGGAAATAATCACCAAAAAATACTGCCAATTTTCGGGCAGGGCCAGAAGGCGCGAATTCTGGATGTATACTCTGACGGTCTGGGTCATCAGCTTCATTATTTCGCTGATAGACAAATTGCTGCACCTGCAGATCGACGTGCCGAACGGGCAGGACATAGGCATCCTGTCGGTTATCCTGAGCCTGGCGCTGCTTTTGCCGGGCCTGGCCCTTGACGTGCGCAGGCTCCACGACATCGGCAAGGAATGGTACTGGCTCTTTATCGTGCTTATCCCCATCGCCGGGCCCATATGGCTGCTGGTGCTGGACTGCAAGGAAGGCGACAGGTTCGACAACAGCTTCGGCCCCGACCCGAAGGCGGAGCCCGCGTTCGTCCCCGGAGACAACCCTCCCGCAGTTTAGGCGGAATCTGTTCCGGCGCAAGCCGGAAATTTTTTTGCCCGGGCCGCCGATTTGTATTTTGGCCCCTGTTTATGTTACTATTATAATATAGCGTATTGGAAAAGAGAACACGGAACATGACCATAAGG
>JAGDAG010000033.1 GCA_017959625.1 Abditibacteriota bacterium
CTTTCATCTTAAAACTACGGGGGAAATGACAGGGTATTTTATACCGAAGGGTATTTTTATGGGTGAATACAGCGAAACATCCCGTCCGGAGTTTGATATGAGCGAATGGAAGGGTTGGACCCGTATGAACTTTGACCGGAAGAATCTGATAAAATAGGAGAAGCATCATGAAAAGATTATTATTGTCGGCGGCAGCCCTTTCGGCGCTGCTGGCGGGCGCCGCTTACTGCGGCGAAGGCGTTTCTGCGGAAGCCCTTGAGACCCACTCGGTCACAGCGGCGGAGGAGACTGCTCCCTTGCCCTACAGCGGAAACGCGCCTCACATCGTCATTCTGCAAAACGGGAACAGCGTCACGTATACCGACGACCTGACTCTGACCCAATGGGAAAGGGAAGAAGCCTGGTCAAAGATGCACGAGGCCATGCCCTCGGCATACAAGCCCTATCTGGAGGACGCTCCCTTTACCGGCGCCCGGAACGTGATGGAAAACGAGCTCTCTGTAAACTTCAGCCACGATTTTCCCTGTCCCGTGGGGTATAAGCATTATTATCAGAACGTGAGCCTTGCGGGGCTGGGGGATGCGGAGGTCATCGGCTCTGTCAACGGCTATACCCTTATAAAACGCCCTGCCGGCGGGCAATACGCTTATTTTCTTGCCGACGGAAGCAAAACCATGTATCTCGCCTTTGCCGCTCCTGCAGTGTTCGACGTGCTGAAGACGGACGGGTATTACGCCGTGTTATACGGCGGCAACACCTCCGTTTACGTTCAGTATATCTATCCGGGCGGCATCGAGGGCAAGGATCTGAGCTACACCTACAAGGCGCAGACCTGCGCCAACGCTGCGGAGGTTCCCTCTGCGGGGCGCTTTCTCACCGGGAACATAGTGCGCCTGCAGCTGGCGGGGGGACGCGTCCGCCACTGGCAGGTGAAGCAGTCCGAGGCAGACCTGGCGAATTACGGCCCCAATGATTTTGTTCTGGAGCAAAAGGAAGGCTACAGGGGCATATGGAAGCAGCTGCGCGCCATGAAAAGGCTGCTGTGGACCAGCGATCCCGCGGATCCGCTTTTGCATCAGCCCGTTGCCGATTACAACGCCGCCGCTCCGGGCTTCAACGGCGACACCTCCAAAGAGCCCGGGTATGAATAGAGGCGTTGAAAAAAACCGGCGCAGGCAGACGGATCCGCCGATCCATGCCGCGCCGGCAATATATATTATCATCGGCCTGCGCCGCTTTTGCGGCGCAGGCTTTTTTTATTTGCCGAAATCTTTCAGTATCACTTCGGAGATCACCTCCGCCGCCAGGGCGGTGCCTTGGGTATTGGGATGAAAGGCGTCCGGCTCCAGAAGGTCGGTTTTCGAGTTGTAAAAGGCCGTGCCCACGTCGGCGGCAAGGGCGTTGTTGCGCTCTGCCGCTTCGTGATACGATTCCGTAAGGGCAACGAACATTTCGCCGTAGGTCTTTCCCGTCTGTTTCAGCTTGTCGCTGCCGTCCCTGTAGGGCCAGGTGCAGTAGAACACCGGCGTGGCTCCGTTTTCTCTGATGATGCGGCACAATTCGTCCGCCGCGCTTTGGAACCTTTCCTTCTGCAGCATGGGGCCCGACGACTGCTCCTGAAGCACCACGTAATCCCATTTCTGCTCTTTAAAAAGCGCCGCGGCCCGTTTTCCCAGGTCGGTGTTTACGTCCAGCTGCTCGCTGAGGAAGGCCCCTCCCTTCACGTTCTGCTTTGTCTCGCCTCCGGTCAATTCCGCCACCTTCAGATACAGGTCGTGGAAATAGGTAAAGCTGTTGCCCAGAAACAGTATCCTTACGGGCCTCTTGTTTTTGGAGAGGGCGGGGCGTTTTATTCCCGTCCCCGCAAAGGACGGCGCTCCCAGGCAAAGCGCCAGGATAAGGGTTATGATAAGCTTCATTTTGTCACCTCAGGTTGATAAACCGTACGAAAGTTTGCTTTCCGGCATCCGAGAAGGGCTCTTCTCCGTCTGTCACGTCGATCTCTGCTATTACGCTGCCCTTTGGCCAGCCGGCGGGCTTTTTCAGGGTGAAGTCTGCGCTTTGGAGCACGTCGAGCGCGCCGCCCCGGGCAAGGCAGACGGGGGCGCCTTTAGCGGGCGAAAAATCACTGTTTCTGAGGCGCGCCCACACCTCGGGGCTTTTCCATTTGCGGCTGCCGGCGTTGGTCACGGTGATGCTGCCGGGGATGCCCGAAAAGCCGGCCGCGGTAAAGGCGGTCTCCGCCGGGGCTATGCGTTTTTCGTTTATCACCCTTTTGTAAAAGCCGTCAAAGGGAAAAGGCCCGCCGAAATCCGCCACCTTCAGGGCAGTGGCCCGCTGGATCACCTTCCACTCTCCGTTTTCCATGACGGAATTGTCCCAGCGTACCACTCCGTAGCTCATGTCTCCCTTGCGGGCAAAGATGAACCTTTCTCTGGCGGCGTTGTCGTTCATGCACTGGTTTATTATCAGGGCTTCGTCAAAATGCTTCACTTCGTCCTCTGCCGGCCAGCCCTCCATCTCGCCGTCATATACCGCGCTGAAATCCTTTTCCCGGGTAACAAAAACGTGGTCGTGCACGTTTTCCTGAAATTTGCGGGGCCGGGCGTTCAGCTCGCCGTAGGACGACGCTATAAAGGTGTCCATATAGCCGTCATGATCCGAGAGGACGCTGCCGTCCAGGGTACACATTATGCGCCCCTCCTTCATATCCCGGGTGTCTTTTCCGTCTTTGTCCTCCACAAACAGCCGCACCCGTTCCGGCGAGGCTGTCCAGGGCGCCTGGCCGGGAGGATCCGCGGGAGTGGGGGCGGGAAAGGTCTCGGAGTGGAGCCTCAGGAGACGTCTGTCGAAGGTAAACAGCTCTCCGTAAAACTCCTCCTTTGAATCCTTGTGCCAGAAGGCAACGTTCCAGGGCAGGAACACCTTTGACTTTATGGGCTGGTGGACTCCTACCGTCGAGGTCCATTTCCCCGTTTTTTCGTCAAGGCTTTCCGCGTGCACGGCCAGATATTTGTTTTCCGGGAGCATGCTGTCCAGCCACCACAGGGTGTGGCGCAGGGGCTCGTTCTCCGGGCAGGAATCCATTACGGCCAGGGCCGCGTTCTCTTCTTTGTCCAGGCGGACCGTCACCGCTTTTCCCGCATACAGCTCTTTTTTGGTTTTGCTGCCGTTCACTATTCTGATATCCCGGAGCCACACCTCTGCCTCCGCCCCCGTCTCAAAGATGCCCGAAACGGCAAGGGATATCCTGCTATAGGGGCCGGACAGGGGCTCGGATACCTTTTTCCACCCGGAAAGGGCCTTTTCGATTTCGGCGGGGCTGTTATTTGTTTTTGCCTCCCCTTCCGTAAGGAACGCGGTCTTTCTGCCGGTGATATTGGTCCTTATGCCGTATTCCAGCCTGTCTCCCTTTTCGAAAACGATGCTTTCCGGAGCCTTTCCGGCATCCGGCCCGGGAGACTGGCAAACGGTATTTCTTCATAGAGCGTAAAAACAGCCAGGGTGGGACCGCCCCGGCTTATTATCCGCGCCTTCAGCGCCTCTGACGGCGCAGGCCTGCAGGCCGA
>JAGDAG010000034.1 GCA_017959625.1 Abditibacteriota bacterium
CCCCGAGGTATCGGCGGCGGAAGCAAAGTCCAGCCCCTGCCAGGAGTTGCCCAGGGACACGTCCCGGACCTGACAGTTTTTGCCCAGAGCCCTGACGGTCCAGGGGAAGGGGGTCCTTCTGTCGATGCGGGCCCGGACGTACCAGAAGGTCACTCCCCGCAGGGAGGAACCGGGAGACAGGTCCAGAAAGGCGCCGTCCTCCCTGCCGGGAGCGGTCCCTATCAAGATACAGCTGCAGGGGACCATGGTATGGGGAGGCCCCTCGCCGATGCCCCGGAGCTCCGCCCCGGAGGGCACGGTCAGGGGAGCGGTGATCACGTAGCGCCCGGCGGGCACGTAAGCCGTGCCCCCCGCCTTCCCCGCCGCCTCGAGAGCGGCGGCAAAGGCCGCCGTGTCGTCGGTCTTCTCATCGCCTGCGGCGCCGAAATCCCGTACGGAGAACACCTTGGAGGACCGGGGGCGGAAGAAGGGCCTGGGGGCGAGCCTGACGGACAGGGGCCCGGTCCCGGCACCTTCTGCAGTCCGGGCGCCGCCCGTATAGGACAGCCCCTGCGAAGCTGCTATATTGTCCCCCTTCTCCGGGAACAGGACCGGGGCTCCCCTCTTCTGTATGCAGTCTATGACAGCCATATCCCCGGAGGGCATGACCACCCTGTCCCTCAGCTCGCAGCCCATGAAGGACACGGCGGCGCAGCCGGGGCCCGCCTCCACTCTGCCCAGGCGGCAGCTGTGGAACATGAAGGGCCCTTTGGCGCTCTGTATCCTGACTCCGGCGGCGCCGGGCCTGTCAAGGGAATCAAACTCGCAGTCCGTGATGCACCAGCCGTAGATGGGGGCATCCTCCGCCAGAAGGCCCGTCCTGCCGCCCCGGACCCTCACCCGGCAAAGCTGCCCGTTGGGGCAGCCGCGCCCGTTATTGATGAACCTGAGGCCGGCGCTATAGCCCTCTATCTCGGCGTCATATATGGGAAGCCAGTCAAAAAGACCCGATACGAAGGCCTCGGCGTTCTCATACATATACTCCCGCAGGGCGGTCCTCTGCTTGTCCGTCCGGGGGGCGCCGGCCAGGCCGCTGCGCTCCCACCAGCGGGAGCCGAAAAACAGGTGTTCGAACCTGGTGATATCCAGACACAGATTTATCAATAGGCCGCATTTCAGGGGACAGCCCCAGAGCCCGGAATAAAAAGCCGTGTTGTAGCCCTCGCCGTCATCGGCTCCGTTGGAGAGGGCCCTGTAGCTGTTGACGAAGTTCACGTTCCGCACTGTGTAGCCGCAGGAGCCCCTGTCCGTGGCGGACAGGGTCCAGGGGTAAGGGACTATATTCTCCGGGTCCTGCTCCGGGTACCAGAAGCTCATGTTCACCACTCCCGTCACCTTTTCCATGGTGATGAAGGAGGGACCCTCCTCCGAGCCCCTGCCGCCGTAAACCGCGAACACGGTGCCCTTTACTGCGCCGCCGGTCCTCCCGGGGCTTATCCAGTCCCCCCGGAGGGTGACGCCCTTCCTGAGCCTGAGGCTCCCCTCGAAGCGGTAGGTGCCCGCCGGGCACCATATGACCCCGCCTCCGGCCTCCGCCGCCCGGTCTATAAGGCCCTGCAGGGCCGCGGTGGCGTCCACCCTGCCGGAGGGGTCCGCCTCCAGGATATATTCGCATATAGCGTAGTCCTCTGTCCGGAAGCGCTGGTCCATGGCCCGGGGCCCCGCCGAAGCCGGCAGCAGGGCCCAGGCAAACAAAAATAATATCAAAAAGATCTTCATACGCATATCCCCGCAAACTGTTGTATCCACATATCATTATAACATATGCCGGCCGCTTATTTCCCCGGCGAGGAGATACACTTCCCCTGTCCCGGTATGCAAGTCAAAAAGATTGGGCTTTCTGACAGAGAGGACCGGGGTCTTCCACCGGCCCTCAAGGGGGACGGTCGCCACGCAGCGGCCGTTGTCCTCAAAGCCCCCTATACGGGTCCGGCTGCCCCTGGCGCCGGCATTCCCGGAAGTATCCGCCTCCGGGATATATTCGCATATGGCAAAGCCGGAGGCGGGATAATGCTGCTTCATACGGCGCGCCGCGCCGAAAGCGGGAAGGACAAGAAAGAGCGTGAGAAAAACAACAAAGAGCTTCATTTTTCCGTCCGAAAAAAAACGCGGGACTCCGGAAAAACCGGAGCCCGCAGAATTTGTTTTTTGTCAGAATCTTTTTACCGACACGAGTTTGCTGA
>JAGDAG010000035.1 GCA_017959625.1 Abditibacteriota bacterium
AGGCCGTATTTTTCCGCCTGGGCATAAAACAAAGAGCCCAGTTCCATACCGGATATGCCGTCGGGAAAGCCCGGGTAGTTTTCTATTATATCCGCCTGCATGATCTGTCCGCCGGGGAAACCCCGGCATATCATCAGGGTTTTCCGTCCCGCGCGGCAGGAATACAAAGCGGCGGTAAGGCCGGCGGGGCCGCCGCCGGCTATTATTATGTCGTATATCATTATTTTTCCTTTAGCCTATAACGCGCAGCGAGGCGCTTGTAACAGAAAGCTCCTTTCCCCAGGATACAAAGCTGAAGGGGGCGTCTGCGGCTTTTTGCGTGAAGCACATATATACTTCGTCCATGCCGCCGAAGATCTCTATTGAATTTGTATCGATGAGTATCCTTACCTTCATGGTCCCGTCGTCAGTCAGCCGGCAGGTCTCCCAGCGGTTGTTGTATCTTACGCCGGGCTCGAAGCCCGGATGCTCGATCACCCCGCAGGGGGTGCGCACCAGGAGGACGGCTCCGGGAACGTATTTATATTCGTATTCCAGATCGAAGGCCTTGCCGGCGGCGTTTTTGAAAAGCGTGTTTTCTCCCGGCTTCAGGACGGCGCCGGTGACCGTAACGGTTTTTTTCCAAAGCTTTTCTATCTCGGGCACGGGCCTGTGGAGAAGCTTATAGCCTTTTTCCGTTTTTCTCAGGGAAAGCTCCACGGGAAACGCCATTTGCTGGGTCCATTCGGTATCGGGGTCTACCGGGCCGGTGAGCCAGTTTTCCTGTATCACCCTGCCGCCCGGCGCGCCGTTCCAGGTCTGGGGGGCGTAATTGTTGTAAACCCTGAGGCTTTTGTCCTTTTCTCCGCAGGGGGTGAAGGTTTTTCCGTCGAAGTCTCCCGCCTGAGTGTCTGTATTGCCGGCAAGTATGGCCCATTTCTTTTCCTCCGAGCCCTCTACCGGAAGGAGCCTCATATCGGGGCATTCATAAAAAGAAGGGGCTTCCGACATGTATTCCCAGTCCGTTAGGTTTGCCGATCTGTAAAACACGTATCCGGGGATGCCGCTGCGGGCGTGGAGCTCGGCGTAGAACATCATTATCCAGTAGCGGCCCTCTTCCCAATAAAAGAGCTTCGGATCGCGGTCCGGGGCGCCGGCGCAGGGTATGAGGGTCCTGCCCCCGAGCTTTTCGAAGGAATTACCGCCGTCCGTGGAATAATAGATGCACATGCCGTTCAGATATTCGGATACGGCCAGCAGCATGGCAGTATGCTCCGGCGTGTTGAGGCCCAGGGTGTTTGGCTTATCCATGGCTCCGCTGCCGGAATACATCTCGTATTCGCCGGGCATAAGAGCCACGCCCAGCTCCTTCCAATGGACGAGGTCTCCGCTTACCGCGTGCCCCCACGCCCTCCGGCCGGAGGATTTGCTTACGGGGTCGTACTGAAAGAACATATGCCACGTGCCGTTGTCATAAACAAGGCCGTTGGGGTCGTTCATCCAGTTTTTCCGCGGAGTAAAATGAAATATGGGTCTTTCGGTCATAATGATGCCTCTCGATGTATTTAAGGACCGGAGGATATCGGCCTCCGGCCCGGATGATCAGTCAAGCGCCTGTTCGAAATCGGCTATGATATCTTCGATGTCTTCGATGCCAACGCTTACTCTCACCATCTCCGGCGAGATGCCGCATTCCGTGAGCTGCTTGTCCGAAAGCTGCCTGTGGGTCTCGCTGGCAGGGTGCAGCACGCTGGTCCTGGCGTCGGCGACGTGGACCACCAGGGCCGCCAGCTTTACCTTTTCCATGAACCTCACGGCTCCTTCGCGGCCGCCTTTGACGCCTATGGAAATAACTCCGGACTGTCCGTCGGGCAGGTATTTTTGGCTGAGGGCATAGTATTTGTCGTTTTTGAGGCCGGGATAATTGACCCATTCCACTTTGGGATGGGCTTCAAAGAACTCCGCAAGCTGCAGGGCGTTCGAAGAATGCTGTTTCATCCTGAGATGAAGGGTCTCGAGCCCCACGTTCAGGAGGAACCCGTTCATAGGCGCAGCCTGACAGCCCAGATCCCTCATGAGCTGGGCTCTCGCTTTGACTATATACGCCGCTTTTCCGAAGGCCTCCGTATAGCTGAGGCCGTGATAGGAAGGGTCTTTGTCGGTGATGTTTGCAAACTTTCTGCCGGAGTTCCAGTCGAAATTCCCGCTGTCAACTATGACGCCTCCTATGGCCAGGGCATGCCCGTCCATATACTTTGTGGTAGCGTGGACGACTATATCGGCGCCCCATTCAAAAGGACGGCAAAGTATGGGGGTGGGGAAGGTGTTGTCGATTATCAGCGGACAGTCATGGCTGTGGGCGAGCCTTGCCATTTTTTCTATATCCAGGACCGAAAGGGCGGGGTTTGCAATGGTCTCGCCGAAAACAAGCTTGGTGTTGGGTTTGAAAGCCGCTGCGATCTCTTCTTCCGGGGCGTCCTGATCGATGAAAGTGACTTCCACGCCCATCTTCGGGAGGGTCACCGAAAAAAGATTGTAGGTCCCGCCGTAAATACAGGAGGTGGAGATCATATGGTCGCCTGCCTCAAGGATGTTCATCACCGCTATAAAGGTGGCGGACATCCCGGCAGAAGTCAGAAGGGCGCCGACGCCTCCTTCAAGAGCGCTGATCTTGTTTTCAACGCATTCAAGAGTGGGGTTCGAAAGCCTTGTATAAAAATGATCGCTGTGTTTCAGGTCAAAAAGTTCGCCTACGTAATCTACCGTGTCGAATTTGAAGGTCGTGCTCTGATATATAGGCAGCACTCTGGGGTCTCCGTTTTTAGGCTGCCAGCCTGTTTGGATGCATTTTGTTCCGAGTTTCAAAATATCCTCCGTAAATATGTAAAAATATGCTTTTCAGTTGCTCTGCAGTTTGTTTTTCTCCGCAGCTTTTCTCTGGATATACGCGGGCATGTTCTTCTGGGTCTTATGCACCGAGAATCTGGCCAGGGCCAGGGCCGCAAGGAGCCAGACCATAAGGCCGAATATGTATTCCCCGGCGTACCAGGGCTCCGCTCCCATGGTGACCAGCCTTCTGGTCACGGTCACGTAAAGGGTCAGGGGAGAAGCGAGGCACAGGGCCCTGCACGCGCCGGTCATGGCTTCAAGGGGCCAGCTTCCTCCGGAAACAAGAAAAACGGGCACGGATACGTACATGAGGCATATCATGATGCCCATAGTGTCCCTGAAGGTGTTGGTGAGAAATATCCCCAGGAGCACTATCACCGATTCGAAGAGTACCGTCACGCAGAATATGGCAACGAGATTGCCCCGGACGCCGAAATCGAAAAGCGCAAAGGAAAACAAAGCGCTCAAAAGGGTCATGGGTATCATGAGAGTCAGATAAGCCAGAAAGCTTCCGTAAAGCCAGTAGGAGCCTTCGTAGCTGCCGGAAACCTGCTCGATAGAGCGGGAACGCTTTTCGTAAGACACCGCGCTGATGCCAATAAATGTTATCTGCATGAAAATTATACACAAGAGAGCAGGCAGTATAAAGGTGTTGTAATTGTTGGCCGGATTGTAAAGCCCGTTGACGTTGGACGAAAGGGGCAGGGCAGCGGCGTATGCAGCGCCGGCGGGAACTCCCTTTTTGGTCATGACGCCGATCTTCACCGCGGCGTTAAAGGTGGCGGTGACGGTGTGTATGCCCTTATAACCGATTATGGCCGGTATAAGGTTCATGCCGTCGCCGTAAACGGCTATGGTGGCAGCTTTGCCTATTTTTATGTTTTTCTCAAAGCCCCGGGGGATCACTATGCCGAAATAGACTTCGTGGTCCTCAAAGGCCTCCCTGACGGCGGGAAGCGAGGCCGCCTTTTTGACCAGCCTCAGATCCTGGCTCTGGTTGAGCATGGCGATATAGCGGCGGCTCGTTTCCGAGGAGTCCATATCCATGATGCAACAGGGCACGTTTTGGGTGCGCCCGTTTATATACACCCCTCCCATGATAAGGGGGTACAGGATGGGCCCCAGGATAAAGATAACGAGGACCCCGGGCTTGGAAAAAATGAAGCCCAGAACTCTGTAATACTCATTCAGCATATTTTTCACCCGTCCGGTAAATAATTATCAGAGTCATGGCAAAGGCCAGGGCGAAGGCCGCGCAGGTCCACAGCATCATACCGTTGATATACGGCGACAGGTCGTAGGCGAGCTCTTTGCCGTATATCATCTCCCTCATGGCGAAGAGATAGTATTTCAGGGGCAGCAGGTCGGAATAGACCTGCAGCGCATGGGGCATCATGTAATCGGGCCAGGTGTAGCCGCTCACCAGGAAGCTGGGCATGAACAGGATGGCGGTGGAACTGAAGCCGAATTCCTGGTTGTTGAACAAAACCGGTACCGACATGCCT
Source organism: Abditibacteriota bacterium (assembly GCA_017959625.1). Lineage (GTDB taxonomy): Bacteria > Armatimonadota > UBA5829 > UBA5829 > UBA5829 > RGIG7931. The sequence goes on from JAGDAG010000035.1 coordinate 4,374, forward strand.
ATCCAGGCGCATATGAGGCAGAACCAGAAGGTCAGGGCCGCCGGCTGCCAGAAGGGGACGTTAAGCGGGAGGCCGCAATACAGTATGCAGACGGCAAGGCCGAGGATGCATCCCGGATATACTACGGCAAGGTAGGCCAGAGTCTTGCCCAAAAGCAGCCTGAAGGGGCTGGGGCAGTAATGATATTCGGTCTTTGTAACGTCATTTATCTCCCTCAAAAGGCTTCTTGTGGGGTAAAACATGGCGGCCACCATGACCGCGTTGAGAAACATTCCCAGAACCAGGAATGCCGCGTAATTGTTGATAAAAGCCGGGTTGTTTATGAAGTGAAAACTTTCCTTCACGGGCAAAAGCGACGACACGGCTGCGGAGCGGGGCATGCCGCTGAGCCTGGTCTTAAGCTCTATTTTAGCGGACATGGCGGACAAAAGCTCTCCAGCCTTTACGGAAAGCACGCTTCCCGCGGCCAGGTTCACCTTTGAAAGCTCCGCTTCCACCACCGCCGGTTTGCCGCTTTTTATATTTTTTTCAAAGCCCCGGGGTATGATGAACAGAGCCTGGATGCTGCCGGAATCAAAAAGCTTTTCGGCTTCCGCCATACTGCGTGGAAAGTATCTGACGTCAAAATACGGAGAAGCGTCAAGGCCCGTTTCCACCATGGATACCGAAAGAGGCGTGCCGTCCAGGTCGAGGACCGCCGTGCTCTGATGGGAGACGGACTTTAACGAAAAGATGCCTCCCAGCATCAGGGCCCACAAGAGGGGCATCAACAGGGTTATGGCCGCAAGGAGCCTGTTCCTGCCGATGTATTGCAGCTCTCTCTTTAATACGCGAAACATAAGGCCTTTACGGAAGCAGACGAGCCGTTATCCCGTTTTTGAGCCCGGGGACCCCGCCGGGGAGGCTGATGGTGATCTCGATATATCTGATATCAAAGGAGCCCTGATCGTTGGTGGCCACCCTGGTGGCAAAATCTGCCGCCGCAGAGACACGGGTTATCCTTCCCTTTACGGTCTTGTCGCCCAAAGCGGGCAAAAGCAGGCTGACCTGTTTGCCTATCTCGGCCTTCCGGGCTTCCGTTTCCGGGATAAATACCTTCACCCGGTAGTTGCTGTCGGAAGTTATGGTAAACAAAGGGTAACCGGCGCTTATGAGCTCGCCTTCCTTGGGGATCACCGTTGAAACGTATCCGTCGATGGGAGCGGTGATCCTGGAATCCTCTTTGGCGATCCTTGCCTGATCCGCTCCGGCTTTGGCGGCCCGCTTCTGATACGAGGCGGCTTTGGCGTCCTTCAGGGTGAGATCCGCCTTCCGGAGGGCCTCCCGGGCCGCTCCGACTGCCACGCGGGCGCCTTCCAGAGCCAGCCTTGCCTGCTGTATCTGTTCGTCCCGGGCTCCTTTTTTGGCCAGCTCCAGCTGGGCCCGGGCTGCGTTGACGGCCTCGGTGAGCTGTTCTATCTCTTCGGGGCGGGCCCCCCGCCGGGCCATGTCAAGGTCTTCTTTTGCCGCCAGCAGCTGGGCCTCGGCCTTTTCGTAGGTAAGCCTGACCTCTTCTTCCTTTTGTTTTGGAACTACGCCTTCCTCGTAAAGGGTGGCGACGCGGTCGTAGGCGGCCTTTGCCGTTTCGGCAGCCTTGGAGCTTACGTCGTATGCGATCTCGGCCTTGCGCCTGGTCTCTTCTCTGGGGCCTTCCTTGGCCATCCTGAGAGCGGCTTCCTTGGCTTTAAGATCCGCCTCGGCCATTTTTATCTGCTCGGGCCGGGTGGCGTTTTTGGCCATTTTGTAGTCTTCTTCGGCAGCCTTCAGCTTGAGCTGTTTTCCCTTGAGGTCGTCCTCCAGCAGCTGCCTTTCGATACCGGCCCCAATAAGGGCCTTTTCTTCCTGGGCGCCTATTGCGTTTTCGGCGCTCTCGGCCTGGATCAGCTTCTGGTCTATTTCCTTTGTTTCGATCACCGCAAGAAGATCGCCCTTCTTCACGGTCTGCCCCTCTTCGGCAAAGACCCGCAGCACGCGACCGGGGATCTTGCCGGCAACGTCGATCTCGTCGCATTCCACGGTGCCGTCGTAGGATTCGGCGTTTTCCTGTTTGCTCCTCTGGGATATAAGCACAGTTATGGTGGTGAGGCATATAAGGAACAAAAGCACGATGGCTATAGGCAATAGTTTTTTCATTTAAGGGCTCCTTCGGGCAGGTTTTGCGTCATGCAAACGGTTTTTGGGCTCTTACGCTTGTGAGCATCGAAGGAAAGTTGCTGGATATGGCGTCGATGCGGGCGCTTATCCCGTTTTTCCGAACGCATATATCCAGCGCTTCCCTGACAGTTTCTTCGTTGTCAAGATTCCATGCCAGCAGTGTTATTCCGTATATTTTGGCCAGGTATATGAACTCTTCGCTGTCGATATCGCAAAGCTTTGCGTATTTAAATGCCCAGCCGGAAAAGCCGGCGGCCCTGAGTTTATTGAAATACTCCGTTTTGTCATGAAAGGAGTTGTATTCTTCAAAGTTGCTGCTGACAAAATAGAAGAAGGCTTCCCGGAAATAACGTTTTGCATATTCGGCGTCTTCGGCGCTCCATACCTCGATGATATTTCCCTTCTCGCGGAATTTGATCTCGTCCATGATCGCCTTCAGTTTGGGGGCCGCCTTGGCGTCCTTGAGCTCCAGGATGCATTTTTGCCTGTTTCGGGCAAAGAGGGACAGGGCTTCCCTTGCAGTGGGCACGCGGCAGGGGGAATACTTGTCTCCGAATTTGTCGGCAAAAGAGACGTCTATGGCTTTGATCTCCGAAAGAGTCATGTCGGAGATGTTCCTGTCGGTCCTGCCGGTCCTTTTGAGATTGTTGTCGTGGCTGATCACCACTTCGCCGTCGGCGGAAAGCCTTATATCTGCTTCGATATAATCCGGAGCTGCGGCCGCCGCCGAAGCGTAGGCTTCAAGCGTGTTCTCGGGATAGTTTCCCGAATCGCCTCTGTGTGCAAATATTAACATAGCGTTTCCTTACGGTTGTTTTGCCCTTACTTCCATACAAAGCGAAGGGACGTTGGTGGTTATGCCGCTTATACCGGCGTCACAGGCCCTGCCTTTTACCCTGTAGTTAAAGGCTTTGTTCATGGTGGCTTCGTCGTCCACGGTCCAGACCACTATGGGCATCCCGTATTTTTTTGCGAGAAAAACGTATCTTTTTACTTCCTCTTCGGGCATGCCGAACAGCTCGTAGGCGTTGACGTCCAGGCCCCTGAGGCCTATTTTGCGGACTTCTTTGAAATATTCATCCTTGTCTTCCGCCTTTTTATAGTCTCCCAAAGGCGCCAGATGGTAGATAGGGGCCCTTTTGAAATACTTATAGGCTTCTTTGACGTTGTCGTTGGTCCACACCAGGATAATGGCGTCCTCTTCTCTGAAGCCGGTCTTGTCTATAAGGTCTTTCACGGGCCCGGCCGCCGCAATGGTTTTGAGTTCCAGACAGACGTGGGCTCCCGTATCCCTGCACAAAACAAGGACTTCTTCTACCGAGGGCACCAGGCAGGACTTGTATTTGTCCCCGAATTTGTCGGTATAGTTGACCTTTATTCTGCGCACCTCTTCAAAGGTCATGTCGGCCACGTGCCTGTCATGCTTTCCGGTGCGGTTGAGATTGCCGTCGTGGAGCATGACCGGGACCCCGTCCTTTGTGAGCCATATATCCGTTTCTATCATATCCGCGCCCAGCTCGATGGCGGATCTGTAGGCCTCGAGGGTGTTTTCGGGATAAACGGAAGAATTACCTCTGTGAGCAATGATCTTCATTTTTGAACTCCGCGTGTCACAGTAGCCTGCGCTTAAGACGATCAGGATAAGTACAAGCGCTGCCGATATGATTATGGTTTTCATAGGTTCTCCTTGTTGTTTCTCAGCAATCCGCAATAGCTCTTTATTTCCAGATCGATCATTTCGCCTTTGTAAAGGGCGTTTTTTTCGGCGGCTTCCGCCGAAGTCAGGGCTGTCTGGGCGTCTAAGACCTCTATCCCGGTGCCGTTGCCCGTTTCGAACCTTCTCTCTGCAAGGCGCAGAGCCTCTCTTGCGAGGGCCACGGCGGCTTGGGCCGCCTCGAGGGACTTTTGGGCGGCTTCAAGCCGCAGAAGGGCGCTCCGGATCCCCAGTTCGAGATAGCTGCCGGCGTTTTCTTTTTCCAGCCGCGCCGCTGCTATCTTATGTTCCGCTTCGTCTATTTTTGCCCCCGTTATCCCGCCGTCGAATATATTGAAAGTCATATTGACGCCGAAGAGCCACTCCGGTTCGATCTTGTTGATATTGCCGGTAACGAGCTGGCCCGCGGCAATTGCGGAAAACTGGGGCATCCTGGAACCGGATTCCGCTTTTTTCAAAAATTCGGAGGCCTTTATCTTTTTCGAAAGGGCTTTGAGACCCGGATTGTTGTTTTCGGCCCTTTGTATAAGGGTTTCTGCGTCCGAATCGGGGGCCGGGAAGCCCAGGGAGTCCGTGAGTTCGATCTCCTCGGCTTTGTCTATATTCAGAAGGGTCTTCAGGGCCATGAGCGCCGACTCATGGTTCGCTTTGGCCTCATAAAGCTTTCCCTCCCGGTCCTTTACGGCGCTTTCCGCCCTGATCACGTCGTATTTTGCGGCGGTACCGGTCTCGTAAGCGATCTCTGCCTGCTCTTTGTGCTTTTTTACGGTTTCAAGGGCTTCCGTATTCACGTCGAGAAGCGCCTTTGTCAAAAGGGACAGAAGATAGCTTTCGGCAGCGGATAAAACGGTTTTGTCCGTATCCGATTCAAGTTTCTGTTTTTTTGCCTCCAGGCCTTCTTTTGAAGCAAGGATGCTGTTTCGGAGCTTACCGCCGGTGTAGAGGGGCGCAACGTATGAGGCGATGAGGTGCACCTGGTC